>JBFJMP010000055.1:0-9603 GCA_041633895.1 Nitriliruptoraceae bacterium | reverse complement strand
GTAGACCAAGGCGCGGGTCGGCACGTTGGGGCCGGACGGCAACTCGGTGACCGTTGTCGCGCGCGCCTCAGCCGCAGCGATCTGGGCGCCCCTGAGCTCGGAGCTGCCGGAGCCGTCGCGCAGCTCGACGGCCGTGCTGAAGGCGTCGTTGGTCGCGAGCCAGCGATCGGCGGCCCAGGCGGCGAACCCGTCCGGGATCCGTACGCCGGCCGCGACGGCGACGGCCACCACAGCCAGCAGCACGCCGCCGGTGACGACGGCCAGGTCGATGTCGGGAAGCACCACGAAGCGCCCGACGACCAGCCACGCGATGGCCGCCACCCCGGCGGCGAGCAGGGCGGGGCCGGCCGTGGCGAGTGCACGGTTGAGCCGCATGCGCGTGCGTGCCACGTGGATCACGCGATCGAGGTTCGGCGTGTCCGCAGCCGCTGGGGCGCGTTCGAGGACGTCGAGGGACATCAGCCGCCTCCTGCATCACCCACGCCCGGACGGACGCGGTAGGTCGCGATGGTCAGCATGCCGATCGCCAGGAGCAGGTAGCTCCCGGCGATCCAGACCCACAGGTAGGACACGTCGTTGCCGGCGGCACCCGCCCCCGTGAGGTCGTCGAAGACCTGCCCCTCGACGATGTCGCCGTCGAACGGGGCCGGCCCGCCGTCGAAGCCGAAGCCCGGCTCGATCGGGAAGGCGGGTTCGCTGGTGGCGAACTCACGCTCGAAGCCGAACTGGTCGTCGTTGATCGCCCCGATGTCACGCGTCGCATGGGCGAAGGGGGTCAGGATCGAGGCGAGCCCGCTGTCGGTGGGGGTGCCCGCAGCGTCGGCAAGGCCAACGAACGGGTTGGCCACGATGCTGGCGGGGCGGTCGATGTCGAACCCGCGGACGGCGCCCTCCACGAAGGCCAGGAACAGGGTCCCGACCACGAGGAAGAGCACGATCCCGTAGGTCACGACGACGGCCGCAACCGTGCGTCGCACCAGCGACGACACGCCGATGCCGATCGCCGCGACGCAGACGATCGTGATCAGCAGGAACGTGACCCCGCGGACGAGGTCGCCGACCGTCACGCCCCCGAGGAAGAAGGCGGCCGAGGCAAGGGGCGCGGCGGTCAGCACCAGCAGCAGCAACCAGGCGACGCTGGCGCCGAGCTTGCCCATCACGATCCGCCACGGCGTGACCATGGTGATCTGCAGCAGGCCGAGCGTGCGCCGCTCCCGCTCCTGGGCGATCTGGGCGGCCGCGTAACCGGGGCCGACGAACAGGCCGTAGAGCAGGACCAGGGCAAGGGCGTTGTCGAACAGGAACCGACCGATCGCGGGACCGGTGTCGAAGCCGAGGTTCTCGGCCTGGTCGGTGGCCCACGCGGAACCGGCCCACATCAGCAGCAGCATCGTCGCCGTGAGCACCGCCAGGTAGCCGGTCAGGATCCAGAAGGCGCGCGGGCCACGCCAGCGCTCGATCAGTTCGCGTCGCAGGACGGGGTTCGCCATCCGCTTGGGCTTCACCGGCGTCGCGTCGGGCCCGGCCTCAGGCGTCGGGGCGTCCGGTGTCGTCACGACGTCGCTCATGCCTGCACCTCCCCGGCTCCCGCACGTCCGGTGACGGACATGAAGAGCCGTTCCAGTCCGCTCCCGTGCTCTCGGAAGTCGACGACGCGGATCCCCGCGTCGACCAGTGCCGCCAACAGGTCCGCCGCCGCGTCCTCTCCTCCGACGAGCTCGAACTGCAGCGTGCCCGGTCCGGACGGTGCCTGCACCCCGCCGAGCGCGATCGCGACCGCACGGGCGCGTTCGCGGGCTTCGTCACCTCCGAGCACACGCAGGGTCACGCTCGTGGCGACCTCGAACGTGGCGCGGATCTCGTCGGTCGTCCCCTGTGCCAGCACCCGGCCGCTGTCGATGATGCCGACGCGGTCGCACATCTCCTCGAGTTCGCTGAGGATGTGGCTGGACACGAGGATCGTGTGGCCCATGCGGGACAGTTCGACCAGGATCTCCCGCAGTTCGACGCGGGCTCTCGGGTCGAGCCCGGAGGCCGGCTCGTCGAGCACCAGCAGGGCGGGGTCGTTGACCAGCGCGCGGGCAAGGCTCAGTCGCTGCTGCATGCCGCGTGACAGGCCGCTGGTGTCGGTGTCCGCCTTGTGCGTCAACTCCACGAGTTCGAGGAGGTCGGCGACCTGTCGGGTGCGGGTCGCGCCGTCGAGGCCGTACGCGGATGCGAAGAAGTCGAGGTACTCGCGGCACGTGAGGCCGTCGTACAGGCCGAAGAAGTCCGGCATGTAGCCGACGGACCGACGCACCAGTTGCGGTTGGGTCACGGGGTCGTGGCCGAGGACGGACACCACGCCGCCGTCGGGGCGCAGCAGGGTGACGATGGTGAGCATCGTCGTGGTCTTGCCGGCCCCGTTGGGTCCGACGAGCCCGAAGATGCCGCCCCGCGGCACGTCGAGGTGGAGGCCGCCGACGGCACGGACGGTGCCGTACCACTTCTCGAGGTGGCGGATCGTGACCGCCATGCCCGCGGTCGTGGGCGGGGGCAGCGTGCTGGCCGCAGGGGCCGGTGGCGGGAGGGCACTCGCCGGTGTGGGCGGTGGGGGCAGGTCGGGGCCGGCAGACGTCGGCGGTGCCGGTGGCGGCAGCGTCGACAGGTCGATCGGTTCGGGAGGGGTCGTCATGATGCGGCCTCCACGGTGACCTGGACCGACTGGGCGAAGAGGTCGAACTGGAAGATGTCGCCGCTCGGCCGCACCCAGACCTCGCCGAGGGGGCTCATCCACCGTTCGATCTCCCCGGGTGCGGTCGTGCCGTCGGGTTCGACGACCACCCACGTCCGCGCCAGACGATCCCAGGCCTCGAGGCCCGTGGGCACGGTCGGGTCGTCGTCCACGCGGGGCAGAGGGCGGAAGACCTCGCAGCCGCCGTCGGGGAAGCAGACCTCGCCGTCACCGAACTCGCTCACGAAGCAGAAGTCGGCGTCCTCCGGGCACAGCAGTTCGTTCGCCTCGCCCGGGCCGTCGCACACGGTCACGGTCTCGATGACCTGATCGGTGCTGCCGTTGCGGCGCTCGATGTCGACGCAGTCGCCGGGGACGAGCGGGGCCATCTCGCGCCCGCCGAACGGGTTGGCCTCCTGGACGTCGAACGTCACCGCGGTGGCCGTGCCTTCGTGGGGCAGTCGGAACCGGATGGGCAGCTGGCCGAAGCCGCCGACCAGCCCGATCCCGTCGGTCCAGAACTCGTTGTTGAAGTTCACGAACGGGGTGGCCTGGACCTCGAAGCCGCTGGTGCCGTCGTCGGTTGGTGTCGGGGTGACGCCCACGGCGATGAACGTGCCGGCGTCGATCGGGGCGCGTTCGTCGATGGTCGGCAGGCCCAGGTCGAACGGGTCGTCCGCAGCCGCGCTGACCCATGCGATGCCGACCGATCGTTCCATCATCTGGGCGGCGATCCCGGCCTGCATCGCCAGCGCCGTGTCGCGGCCCTGGCGGCGGTCGAACCAGTTGAAGAAGGTGTTCTGGGTCTGCTGCGGACGTGCCGGCAGGTCGATCGCCTCGGTGTGTGTCTGGCCGGGGTCGAGTTGCCCTGCGAGGTTGGACGAGGTCCCGCCGATCTGGAGGCGGACGGACCGAAGGACGACGTCGGAGGTGTTCGTCACCTCGACGCGTGCCTGGCCGTCGACGATGGCCACCTCGACCGCCATCGGCGGGGCGTCGTCGATCGTGCGCCATGCCGTCACCCCACCCAACGACTGGGAGCTGAGGCTGAAGGTGGTGGCGACGGTGTCGGTGGCCTCGTCGGCGCTGACCCGTGCGCGGCTGAGGTTGCCGCCGGCGACGACCTGCCAGTCCTGACCCGGCAGGGTGATGGTGTGATCGCCAGCGGTCGGGGCGCGCAGCGCGGACATCGACACGGTGCTGCCGACGCCGTCGATCCACATCGCGGCGCGTCCGCTCACCCCGACCGCGGGCCGGGTGCCGCTCGCGCCGACGAACGCGCCCGCCACGAACACGGCCGTCACGACGGGCACCACCGCCCACGCCAGCTCGGGGCGTCCGCGACGGCGCAGGACGAAGCCGGTCACGGGGCCGGCGATCACCAGGAAGGCCACGAGGAAGAGGGCGAGCCAGACGAGTGACGGAGGTTGGCCGGTCGACGTCTGGAACAACTGGGTGGAGTTGGCGGCGAACGCGGGCGACGCGTACTCGCCGATTCCGCCCCGGACAGCGCCGGTCGGCTGCAGCAGTTCGGCCCACACCCCACTCACGCCCGGGTCAGCGAACCCGAAGGTGGTCACCGCGACGCGTCCCCGGCCCGCCTGCATCGCGGCCACGGAGGTGGGCGTCGGCCCGCCGCGTGCCTCGCCGTCAACCGAGGGCGGCTCCAGGTCGCGCAGCGACGCGGCCCACGCGCCGGGGGCGCGCACCAGCCCGGTGTCCTCGATGGCCGTGAAGGGTTGCCACGGCAGTCCGAGGTCGGTGCTGCTGACCTCCGTCACGACGAGCTGCAGGCCGTGGGTCACGGCTTCGGCGATGCCGGTGCGTTGCGCCTCGTCCAGGTCGACGAGGTCACCCTGGCGCACCGCGATGGCGTCGAGGCCGTCGAGCGCCCGCGCCCCGAGGTCCAGGATCGGATCGTCCACGGCCACGTAGGTGGCTGGCTCGTCGAGTCGGTCGAGGGTGAAGGCGGGGCCGTCCGCGACGTCGAGGCCGCCCACCAGGCCGACGAGGATGCCGCTGGTGCGCGCCAGCCGCGGCCGGACGACGAGCGGTTCGCCGTTCTCGCCCAGCACCGTCACCTGGACCTGGATCCGGTCCGCCCCACCGGGGACGAGGAACGGGAAGGACTTGCGAACGCCGGCGGCGACCTCGACCTCGCGGGACTGCAGGGTCGTTGCGAGGTCGTAGGGCGAAGCGACGACGAGGTCCGCGCGGATCGGCCGGTCCGGCTCCATCACGACGGTGACGGGTGTCCACGCGCTGCGAACGGTGTGGCCGTCGAAGCCAGCCACGACCTCGAGTCCCAACGCCTCCGCGCGGGTGGACGCGTCGTCGGTCGCCTCGGTGGCTGCGGCGGGTGCCGTCGCCCCACCAAGGGTGAGCCCCATCGCCAGGGCCACGGCCAGGGCCACGACGACGCGCTGCAGGCGTCCTCGCGCTGTCGCGTCCAACACCCTGACTGCCACGTGGACCTCCCCGGCGAACCCTCGTCGGGCCGGCGTCGTCGGGCCGACGTCGTCGGCCGCGTCGGGCGCGTCCTGTCGACGCGTCCCCCGTGTCTGACGCACGACACCACCCGATGGTTGCATGCGCGCGGAGGGTAACCCGTGCGCCCACGTCCTTGGGTGACCTCGTGGGCTGGTTGACTGCCACCGGTCAGGGCGCGGATGCCCTGGCAGGGAGAGCAACGTGGCAGACGCCGAGCAGGCGCGGCAGCAGGCAGAGGACGCAGCCAACGAGGCGCTGGCGACGGCTGCGGGGCGCTTCGTCGGCGGTACCACGCATCCTGTCGACTCCGCCACCGTGATGGTGGTCCGCGACGGCACCGACGGCATCGAGGTGTTCTTCCTCGAACGCCACCTCGACTCGGACTTCGCCGGGGGTGCCTATGCGTTCCCGGGTGGCAAGGTCGATCGGCTCGACGCGGAGCTCGACGACGGACGCTGGACGGGGATCGACCCGGCCCGGCACCGCGTGGCGCTCGGGGCACGCAGCGACCGCCACGTGATCGCGTTGTACGTCGCCGCAGTGCGGGAGACCTTCGAGGAGGCCGGCCTCCTCCTGGCCAGGCGGGCGGACGGGGCCCCGATCGGCGGTGACGACCTCGCCTCACCGTCGTTCGAACAGGCACGCACCCGACTCGCGACGCGCGGCCAGCACTGGGACTGGCGCGGATGGCTCGAGGAGGAGGACGTCGTCCTCGACCTCGGCGCGCTCGCCCCGTTCTCGTGGTGGACGACGCCGCACGGGATGCATCGCCGGTTCGACACCCGGTTCTTCGTGGCGGCAGCGCCCCCCGAACAGGTCGATGCCCTCATCCACGACGACGTCGAGACGACGGACTCCGTGTGGATGACCCCGGCGGCCGCGGTCGCCGCACACGAGGCCGGTACGGCCGTGGTCATCTACCCGACACGTTGCAACCTGGAGGCCCTGGCGACGCATGCGAGTGTCGCCGACGTGCTGGAGGCGGGGCGTCGCGGGCGCACGGACATGCGCCGCATCCTGCCCCTGATCGCACTCGTCGACGGGGTGCCGATGGTCCACCATCCCGACGGCGGTCCGCCCGCAACCGTGTGACCATCTGTCTGCCCACGCCGTGACCATCTGTCTCCCCACGCCGTGACCACGTGTCAACGCCCGGACATCGCTCGGACACGTGCACGTAACGCGCGGGGCCGTTCGGGTCCCTGACGCCGATGTCAGTTCGTGGTTAGAGTGATCGAACCTCCTTACGGTGGCGGAGCGGGAGCCGTCCGGGCGGGAGAGGCGAGCGGCGGTCCAGCCGGGAGACCTGGACCGCCGCTCTTCTTTGCCCGCATGCCGCCGGGTGACCTCGCGTGATCGTCTGGTGGTTGGCGCCTGCATAGGCTCGACGTCTCCCGCCCTCGCGCCAAGGTGACGCCGATCGACGCTGCGCCGACCGACCCACGCACCAGTTGGGACCTCCCGGCATTCGGTGACATGCCGGTCGTGGCCAGGCTCGACGACGTGGTGACGCGGGTGCTCGCGCCCAATCCGTCGCCCATGACCCTCGACGGCACCAACACCTACGTCGTCCATTCGGACCGGGCCGCGATGATCGTGGATCCGGGGCCGACCGATGACGACCATCGCGACCGCGTCGCGATGGTCGTCGACGACCTCGGCGTCGAGGTGAGCGCGGTCGTGGTGACCCACCACCACGTCGACCACGCCGCTGCCGCTGCCGCGTGGGCAGACGGGTTCGGCGCCCGCCTGCACGCCGCGTCGGCGGCGGTCGCGGGTCCGGGCGGCCACCTGATCACCGACGGTGCCACCATCGACGTGCCCGGTCTGGATGTCACCGCTGTCGCCACGCCCGGCCACTGCGCGGACCACATGGTCTTCCGCCTGGGCACCGGCGCGGTCCTGTCGGGTGACCACGTCCTCGGCCGGGGGACCTCGGTGGTGGCGTATCCCGACGGTGACCTCAGCGCCTACCTCGACAGCCTCCGGCGGGTCCACGACCTCGGTCCCCATGCCCTGTATCCGGGCCACGGGCCAGCGCTGACCGAGGATCCGATGGCGGTCCTCGACTTCTACCTCGACCATCGGGCCTTCCGCGAGGCGCAGGTCCTCAGCGTGCTCACTCGCGGTCCCGCGACACCGCGCGCCATCGTGGAGGTCGTCTACGCCGACGTGGCCGAGTACCTGTGGGGTGCCGCCGAACTGTCGACGCGCGCGGCGATCGAGCGCCTCGTCGACCTCGGCCGAGTCCGCACGGACGACGCCGACGTCGCCCACCTCGTGCCCGGAGCCGGTTGATGCGACGTGTCGCCGGCGCAGCCCTCGCCATCGCCCTGCTCGCCGCCTGTGGTGGCGACGGTCGGACGGTCGTCGCCGTCACGGCCCGGCCGATCGACGGGGACCTGCCGTCGGAACCCTCGCCCGCACCCGCGCCATCGGAGACCGCGACCGACCAACCCACCCCGTCCGAGGAGCCGACACCCTCCGAGGATCCGTCGCGTCCGCCCACCGACACCGATCGGGCGCGGTTCGTCTCGGCGTACGAGCCCGAGGGTGCCGAGGACATCGAGCATGTCTCCACCGACCTCGACGGCGACGGCGAGAACGAGGTCGTCGTCAGCTACGTGCGCACCGCGGGGGGCGTCTCACATGTGGACGTCGCCTGGTGGGACGGGACCGGCTACGTCGTCGAGTTCCGCGCCGACGGGGGCTCGGCCCGTCGGGTCGACCGCGTCCGCATCGCCGACGTGAATCGGGACGGCCGCATCGAGATCGTCACCTTCCAGTCCGGAGACGGGTCGTCGGCCTCCGCGACCCTGTGGCAGGTGCAGGGTCGTGCGGCGATCGCCGGCCTGCCCGCGGCCGGCGGCTGTCATGACGGCAGCATCACGTACGGGGCGGTGGGCGTCAGCTTCGAGGACCGGGACGCGGACGGCGTCGACGAGCTCTACGCGACGTGCGACGACTCGCCGCTGCCCCTCGCGGACTGGACGACGGACCGCTACGTGTGGGACGCGGGCGCCTACCGGCACGTGCCGACCACCATCTCCTGATCGTCGCCGCGCCGTCGTGGTCCAGACCGGCCGGTGACGAGCAACGGGCCCCGCCGAAGCGGGGCCCGTGGGTGGTCGTTCACAACAGGGGAGGGGATGGGGAGTTCCCCGTCGTGCACTCGAGCCCACCGTGCTCGGCGCAGCGAGGGGGGAGTTGCGCCGAACATGCTGAACGGTACCTGACCGCTCACATCCTGTGCCACGTGGGACTCGGGTCATCTTTCACCTTGGTCCCTCAGGATCAGCGGGAGGGCGATGGGAGCCCGCGAGGGGACTAGTGCGGGCAGGGTGGCAGAACCGGGACGAACTCCCCATCAAGGGGTGAAGGCCCGCGTCCGGTCTGCCGATGAGGTACAGGTAGGGACCGTTGGTCCTACGGTTGTGGCGTGGGATCGAGCGTGAGGAGACGGTGGCGTGGCTGAGTTCCTGGAGAGTTTCGATGCCGAGCGGGAGTCCCTGCTCGGGGCCCTGCGTCACTTCGAGGACGTCTGGTCGCGCTTCCAGGAGCGGCGAGGGCTCGACGTCGACGCGGCGTCGGACTCGCTGATCAGTTCCGAGCTGGCGCTCGTGCGCGCCGACCTCGAGGCCACGCAGTTCACGGTCGGCGTCTTCGGGCTCATCAAGCGCGGCAAGTCGACGCTGCTCAACGCGCTGATCGGTCGCGAGGTCTCGTCCATGCACGTGACGCCGGAGACGGCTGTTCCCGTGTACGTGTCGTACGGGCCGGAGCCCGAGGCCACCGTCTTCTTCGCCAGTGGTGAGCGCAAGCACGTCGCGGTCGAGGACGTCAGCCAGTACACGTCGCAGAAGTTCAACGCCAACAACAAGCTGGGCGTCACGCACGTCGAGCAGGTCGTGCCGGTCGGCTTCCTGCGCAACGGCACGCGGCTGATCGACACCCCGGGACTGGACGACGCCGAGGCCGACGAGACCTACACGACGCGCACCATGCAGGAGTTGGACGTCACCGATGCCGGCGTCGTGGTGTTCCTGTCGCCACCGACGGTGGGCGGCACGGAGATGGCCTTCCTGACCGACGTCGTGTCGCGCAACGTCAAGAAGACCTTCCTCGTCTGCAACATGTATCCCCAGCACTTCCACGACCGCGAGACCCGCAACAGCGTCCTCGAGTACACGGGCAACCGGATCGTCGAGGCCGTGGAGCGTGCGGGCCGGTCGGGTGAGGTGCGCGTCTACCCCGTGTGTGCCCTCGAGGCCTGGGAGGCCCGCAAGAACGAGGACGTCGACAGCTGGAAGCGCTCCGGCGCCGACCGCCTGCTGCGGGACATCGAGAACTACCTCACCGGCGAGTCCGGGGCGCAGGTGCTCACCGAGGGCGCGGAGCGC
>JBFJMP010000054.1:0-9621 GCA_041633895.1 Nitriliruptoraceae bacterium | reverse complement strand
GTAGGCCGCACCACCGACCGCGCGCCAGGACGACAGGGAGAACTGCACCCCGCCGTAGTAGCCGTTGCCGGTGTTGATGGCCCAGTTGCCGCCGGACTCGCAGCGCGCGAGGTCCTCCCACGTGCTGATCGGGTGGGCGTAGGTGTACTGGCAGTCGGGCGAGGAGTTCGCGGGACAGGTCGGGGCCGGGGGCGCCGGGGGCGGCGGGGGCGCCGGACGCGGCTCGCCACTGATCGCGGCGTCGAGTTCGCTGAGGACGTGGTCGGACACCGCGGCGGTGCCGCCGACGAGCAGGACGCGCTCGAAGGCGGTCTCGTCGGAGCGGAGGTACGCGTCGACGCCGTCGTCGAGCACGTCGTCGGGGACGAGCAGCAGGGGTGCCGAGCTGTGCGCGGCCAGGGCGCCGGCGCCGAGCGCGTCGGCGAAGTCCTCACCGGACGCGAAGACACCCAGCGAGCCGTCCAACGGCTCACCGAGGTCACCGCTCATCGCGGTGTCCGCGACGGCGATCGCCGTCGCGTAACGGTCCTCGCCGCGGACGCGCTCGACCGTGATCCCGAGGTCAGCCACGGCCTCCACCACGGCGGCACTCACGGCGGCGGTGCCACCCAGGACGACGACCCGCTGCGGGGCCAGATCCACGAGCGCGTCGTGCGTGACGTCGGGCAGGCGGTCGCCGAGCGTGAGGAGCGTCGGAACCGGATCGGCCCCTCCCGCGAGCGAGGCCGCCGAGAGCGCATCTGGCCAGGCGTCACGGCCGGTGGCGTGGTTGCCGAGTGCCAGCGCGACGGTCTCGACCTGCGTGTCGGCGTACACTCGCGTCGCGATGTCCGATGCGGTGGCGTAGCGGTTCTCACCTGCGAGGCGCTCGACCTCGATGCCCAGGTCACGGACCGAGGCGACGACGTCGCTGGAGACGGCGGAGGGTCCGCCGAGGACGGTGACGCGCTCGGTGCCAAGGTCGTCGAGGGCTGCCGCGACGCTCGGCGAGAGCGTCCACGGGTTCGTCAGGAGGATCGGGGCATCGAGGGACGAGGCCAGGGAGGCGGCCGCCACGGCGTCCGGGTAGTCACGGGACGTGGCGAGCAGCACGTGGGGCGCAGCGTCCCAACCGACTCGGGCCACCGCGACGGACGTGGCCGCGCGGTTGTCACCCTGCAGCCGTTCGACCTCGGCGGCGTGCGCGGGAGTGGCGGGCAGGAGTGCGACCAGCATCGTCAGGGCGAGGACGCCCAGGATGGTGGCCTGCAGGCGGGCACGGACCAACAGGGCAGGTGCAAGCACAGGGGGCCTTGTGGACATCGGGAACGAGGGGTTGCACGGGGCACCCGAAGTCCGATTGGTTCGCGCCGTGGCGAAGGGGTGCCGCTTGTGCTGTTGTTCACAAGGGTCCGGGGGTCACCGAAGGTGTCACCCCGTACGGGAGGACGGGGTGACACTGGCCGTGCGCCCACTGCTCGCGGGACTCCGGCGGCCCCATCGGAGCCAGCTGGGAGGTCAGCGCAGGTTGCGATCCATGGGCACCTGCGTGCGCGAACCACGGTTTCGGCGCGCCAGAACGGCTTCTTGGAGCATCGCCAGCGCCAAGGCCCCCAGACCGATCGCCACGATGATCATCCACGCCTCCGTCGAAGTCGACGGCTCGTGCCCCGGCCCCTGGCGCACGAACCCCATCACTCAGGACGGACCGAACGGTCCACCGAGAACAGGACTATCACGCGTGTGGAACGGCCTGCGAGGGTCCGCGGGCAGGCCTACGTGGCTCCACGAAGGCAATGGGCGTTCACCGCTCGGTATTGGGCGCTCAACGCTCAGATCGGGCCGTGTCCGCCTGCGCGCGCGCCGCGACGAAGGCGGACACCACCTGCCGGGCCTCCTCGGTGGCCTCGGCGACATCGCGCTCCGGGCCGACCTCGATCGGTTCCCCGAAGCAGACGTGCACGTCGACCCGAGCGGCGAACCGGAGGTTCTCCCCCGGCACCCCACCCCATCGTTCCGGCCCGAACACCACGGCCGGGACGAGCGGAACCCCGGCCTCCTGGGCGAGGCGCGCGGCTCCGGCCCGCCACTCCCCGACCTCGGCGACGGGGGTGATCGTCCCGTGCGGGGCGATGTGGACGACGTGGCCCTTCTCGAGATGGACGAGGGACGCGTCGTAGGCGAGCTGCCGACTCTCGGCCATCTTGCGTGCCACGGGGATCATCCCGGTCGAGCGCACGATCGGACCCGAGATCGGGTTGCGGAAGACCGAGGCCTTCACCATCGCGATGGGATGACCGCCGGCCTTCCAGATCGGCATCCCGATCATGAACGCATCGACCGGCGAGGTGTGGTGGAAGGCCACGACCGACGGGCCCTGCGGCACCGGCCCCTCGTGGGTGCGGTGCCCGCCCGTCACGGCCACCGCCGCGCGGATCGTTCCCAGAACGGCGGCACGACCGAAACGCGCCACCCAGGATGTGCCGTCCGACACCGAGGGCGGAAGTCGTCGATCGCTCATCAGGGACTCCGGCAACGCGGCGGGGACGGGAGGGCGCCGACGGGTCGCAAGGTAGCCTCCGCCGCCGGAGGTCCCACATGCCCCGTCGACACCCCGCAGCGTTCCTCGTCGCCACCCTGCTGCTGCTCCCGGCGTGCTCGTCGGGGGGTGACGACCTCGCCTCGGAAACGCCACCCGCCACGCTGTCGGCCGCGGTGTCCGAGGTTGCGGAGGACGGTGATCCGACGGCCTCGTCGACGCTGGCCCCGGACGGCAGTGCGGACACCGCGGCGACCGGCGAGGAGGACGCGCTCGCAGCCGAGGACTCCGCCCCCACGGTCGACGACGAGTCGGTCGCGACCGCCGCAGCGTCACGGCCGGACGAGGACGTCGTCGCCGCCACCGACGGCCGCTTGGCGACCATCACCATGGGGACGCAGGGCGGGCTCTGCCCGGAGGGCGTCTGCTCGCGGCACGTCATCGTGGACGAGGCCGACCAGGCCTGGTCGGCGAGCACGTCCGCCGGCGAGTCGTCGGAGGGCGAGGTCGAGGCGGCGGCCGTCGACGCACTGGCGCGCCTCATCGAGTCCCACTGGGCCGCCTTGACCGCAACGCCGTTCGAGGGTGACTGCCCGACCGCCCACGACGGCCAGGAACGTGTCCTCGACCTCGCGTTCGCCCCCGTGGACGGAACGGGCGACCGGGTGAGCCAGAGCACGTCCTCCTGCACCCACGCATGGCCAGCCGATGTCGTCGCCGAGATCGACGCGGCCTGGGACGACGCGGGCCTGCCGCGCTGACATCTGACGCGACGTCGCCGGCGGCTGTCAGGGGCCCAGCGGCTCGCGGGTGAACGTGACGTCCATCTGATCCTCCGCATGCAGGGCGCGGACGGCGATGTTTCCGTGGACGAGGCCCGTCGTGCTCAGCCAGTTGCGGGCACCCGGGTCGCGATGCGACACGACGATCCGGAACCGCCCGTCGTCGTCGACGTCGAGGTGGCGCGTCGTCAGGAAGCACGGGTGGTTCGTCCAGTCGGGGGACTCCATCCAGCGCGACAGCACCTGGACCGAGAAGAACCGCGCCGCCGGCATCGTCCCCGTGACGACGATCATCTCGTCGTCACCCAGGTCGTCGTACCACGAGCCCGTGTACTGGATCGCGGGCGAGGGCAGGGCCTTGGCCACGACCGTGGGATCGATGGGGGGCGGCGCCGTCTCGCCGGCCACGTCGACGTACTCGGACCCGGACCGCAGCAGTCCGGGTGTCGCCATGCCCATGAGCGTGGACAGCGTCGCCTCGACCTCCACGATCTCGGCCACGTAGCGGCCCATCGCATCCAGGCGATCGGCGAGTTCCGCCTCCGTCAGCGGCGGGGGCACCGCCGCCCCGGTGACGACCTCGAGGTCGTAGGTCGCCTCGGCCTCGTCCTCGCTCCGCAGGAAGTACTGGCGCACCATGATGTCGGTCGCGTCATCCTCGAGTCGGAGCCACGGTCCGGACGCCGGCTCGGCAGCCGCGACGACGACCTCGAACGTGCCGTCGGCGGCGACCTCGAGGTCCGAGTCCTCGATGCTGGAGATGATCCGTCGCGCCCCGTCCGCCGCGGTGCCGTGGACCACGATGCCGAGGTAGTGCGAGCCGCCCCGCCGGCCGCGCAGTCGATAGGTCCGGTCCGCCGTGACCGGCGCGGTGTCGTAGATCGTCTCCGGGCTGTCCCCGAGCAGTTTGCGGTGGGGGGTCATCCACCGGGTGAACCGGGGCTGCGCGGGATCCGCCTTCTCGACCCACATCTCGTGGGCCAACGACAGCAGGCGGACGAGGTGGCGGTACCCCTCGGCACGCTCCCGCGAGGTCCGGGCCCCCAACGGCCCGGTGATCACGTCACCGGCGTCGCGCAGGTGGTCGAGGAGGCGGTGCCAGGCCTGCGTGGACTCGGGGATGTCGGTCACAGTCACACTCCGGCTGTCGTCGGTTCACTGGGCGGCGGTCGGTTCAGTCGGTGACGTCGAAGCGCTCGCGATAGGGGGCGAAGCGGCGGTCAGCCTCGTCGCGGTCGATCCCGAAGGTGTCCAGCGTGTAGCGGTGCACGCCGTGCTTGGTCCGGGGGTTCTCGGCGAGGTAGGCGTGGATCCCCGCCTCCGTCGCCGGCGTGAACGGCATGTCGAAGTGCTCGTGGATCCGACGCACCGTCCCGACCGGATCGGCGAGCGTGTCACGGAAGTGCACGTCCACGACCCGATCCGACGGCAGCGTCTCGCGAACGCGCATCGTCTCCTCGAGCGCCCCGGACCACACCTCGAGCTGGTCCTGGCCGACCCGGTGCGGATCCACGCTGTCGCTGACCGCCGACCGCATCGCGTACATCAGGCTCGACACCGACGCGAGCACGGTCGTCGGGTCCCGATGGGTCTGGATCACCAGCGCGTCGTCGAACACGTCCAGCAGGGCCCGCAGCCACAGCAGGTGTGCGGGCGTCTTGAGGATCCACCGCTCCCCCGCGTAGCCCGACTGCAGGTGCTGGAGGAACAGGCGCTGGAACCGGTAGGCCGGAACCGGGTCCTGGTCGAACAACCAGGCCTGGTAGCCCGACACGGGGAACGCGGTGGCGAACTCGTAGCTCATGAACGAGGGCGCCTGCAGCGACATGCACTCCTGGGGCAGCATCGCGCCGAGCGGGTGGATGGCATCGATGTTCGGGGCGATGCGCCGGAACTGGTCGAACTCCTTCTCGGTGCGAGCGACCCGTGGGTCGTGCGCGTGGTCCCCGCGACGCGGGGGTGGGAACGGGTTGGCCACCTCCCAGCTGACCGGGGACCGCTGGGCCGGATCGGCGGCGAGGAGGCCGTAGAGCACGGTCGTGCCGGTGCGTGGCAGGCCCAGTACGAAGATGGGGCGCGTGATCGGCTCGGCGGCCACGTCGGGGTGGCGGGTCCGGTGGTCCAGCAGGCGCAGGCGCGTCTCGAGCAGGCGCACGATCCGGGTCCGGGCCGCGATCCGTCCCAGCAGCGTGAGGTCGGCGTCGTCCTCGAGCGAGGCGCACAGCACGTCGAGGCCCTTGCGATGGCCCGGGTCACCGAAGTCGTCGAGCCCGGTCGACCGGACCGCTGCCGCAACCAGGCCCGCAGGGTCGAGCGAGGGCTCGAGCCCCAGCCGGGCAGCCAGACGCCCGGCGCCGTTCAGCACCCGCAGCGCCCGCGGTCGCTCGTCGGTGGCCGTGACCATTTCTGACTCCCCGTCAGAAGTGATCAAAGCGCATCCCGGTGCCCCGCGCCCGGAGCGGCCGGGACGAGGTCGGTTCAGGTCGTTGCGAGCACCCCAGCGCCGATGATCCCGGCACGACTGCGCAGCCGGGCCGGCACGACCGGAGCCACCAGGTCGAGCCGGTCGACGTACTCCTCGGCGTGGTCGCTGACCCCACCCCCGAGGACGAACAGCGCCGGCGACATGATGCGTTCGAGGTGGGCGAGCAGGTCCTGGATGCGATCACCGAAGGTTGGCCAGTCCAGCCCCTGCTCCGTCCGGATCCGCGCCGCCGCATGCTCCTCCACGACCTCGGCATGACCCTGCAGGTAGATGCGTCCCAACTCGACGTTGGGCACGAGGTGCCCGTCGCTGAGCACCGCGCTGCCGATCCCGGTGCCGAACGTCAGCACGATCACCGTGCCGGCCACGCCCGCCGCGGCACCGAAGCGCTGCTCGGCGATGCCCGCGACGTCCGCATCGTTGGCCACGCGGACCGGACGCCCGAGGTGCGCACCGATCTCCGCCACCAGATCGGCCCCCTGCCAGCCGGCGATCTCGTGCGAGGTCGGGTTGGTGCGGCACACGCCGTGCACGACCACGCCGGGGAACCCGATCCCGACGGGATGGTCGCCGAGTCGGCCGGCGATCTCGGCGATGAGGGCCACCATGTCCTCACGATGGAAGCCGTCCGTCGAGGCCACCTTCAGGCGGTCCCCCACGACGTGCCCCGCCGCCGTGTCGACGACTGCGGCCTTGACGGACGACCCACCGACGTCGATGCCGATCGTGTGCACGTTGGTCCTTCGCTGGGCTGGGCCGCACCCATCCTAGGAACCGGCGACCCGTTCGGCTCCCCCGCGGATCGGCAGCCGAAACCGGGGCGGCGGGGGCACGGCGGGAGTAGCGTGACAGGTCGCCCCCTCACGGAGCAGCCCCATGGTCACACGCACCGCGTACGAGACCGTCCTCCACGACCCGGCGGGCGGCAGCTTCTCGGTCATGCAGCCAGCCGACCACTCCGGAGACGAGTCATGATCGGGTTCATCGTCTTCGGCCTGGTCGTCGGCTACCTGGCACGCATCTTCCGCAAGGGTCGGTCGGGCCTCGGCATGATCGCCACGCTCGGGATCGGCATGGCCGGGTCGGTGATCGGCGGGACGATCGCCAACATCATCGGTACCGGTGACATCATGGAGCTCAACGTCATCGGCGCCGTCGTCGCGATCATCGCGGCGGTGTTCCTCATCGGCATCGTCGAGGGCATCCGGGGCCGGTGATCGACCCACCGTCAGGTGGACTCGCCCACCAACCACGCCGTGGCCATCTCGCCACGCCCGCGCACCTCGACGCGCCCGCGCTCCTCGAACGTGAACTCGGGACCGAGGTCGCGGCGCACGGCCGCCGTCACCTGGATGCGGCCGGGCTCCCCCTGTGACTCCATCCGACTCGCCACGTTGACCGTGTCGCCCCACAGGTCGTAGGCGAACTTGCTCGTGCCGATCACGCCGGCGACCACCGGTCCACGGTGGACACCCACGCGCAACTCGACCGGTCGGTGGATCTCGGCGCCGAACTCGTGCGCCGCCGCGAGGACAGCCGTGGCGAACCGCAGGACACGAGCCGTGTCCGTGGGATGAGGGTCGTGCAGGCCGGCCGCGACCATGTAGGCGTCCCCGATGGTCTTGATCTTCTCGACCCCGTGTTCCTGCGCGAGGGCGTCGAACCGGCGGAACAGTCGGTCGAGGTAGCCGATGACGGCGGCGGCACCGTTCTCGGCCACGATGCCGGTGAACCCGACGATGTCCGCGAAGAGCACGGTCACGTCGTCGTGCACCTCGGCGACGAAGCCGGGTTCGCGCTCGAGGCGATCGGCGATCTCCTCCGGCAGGATGTTGAGGACGAGCGTCCGCGTCCGTTCCTGCTGCTCCTGCATCTGCCGTCGCTGCAGGAACGCGTCGCGGCTGAAGCCCTCGACCACGACCCCGCCGAGGACCCCGAACGTCGCCGCCGCCACGTGGACCACCAACAGGTAGACCGACACCGCGGCGTCAGCGGACAGGACGAGCACGGTGACCACCGCCCCCACCAGCACGACGCCGTTGAACAGCACGGCCAAGCGGCTGGTCCAGCGCGCCAGCGGCGGACCGGCCAGCGGGAACACAGCCGCGTACGCGATGTAGAACCACGACCCGGGCGCGTCGGCCTGCAGTCCGAGCGCGTAGAAGGTGGCGACGACCACCAGCGTTCCGCCCGCCGACCACGTCGTGGCGCGGCGTTGGTCGAGCCGCCCCAGGTGCGCCAGGTACCAGGCCACCCCCCACACCGGCACGACCAACCCGAGCCGCAGCACGAGGGCGAACTCGAAGACGTCGGGCACGACCACACGATCGACCGCGATGAACCCGACGGCGGCAGCGAGCAGGCTGAGCAGCACCCGATCGAGGGTCGGTCGGACCTCGACCTCGAACGCCTCATCCAGGTACTGGCGCTCGAGGTCGGCGTCGTCGAATGCCAGCGCGAACCGTCGCCGTGGCACCGTGGCCCGCGGCGCGACCACGGGCTGCTGGTGACAGGCGAGGGAGGCTCGCATCAGTCGTTGAACACCGGTGGGCGCTTCTCCTTGCGAGCGACGATCGCCTCCTGGAAGTTCTCCGTGGTCAGGCGGACGAACAGCTGGCTGCGGTTCTCGTGGTCCATGTGCGCGAGCACGCTCGTCGCCTCGAGCCCGGCCCACGCGACCTTCTTCGTGACCTCGATGCCCAGTTGACTCCAGCCGATGATCCGCTGGGCCATGTCCAGCACCGTCGGCATGAGGTCCTCGTCGGCCACGACCTGGGACACGAGCCCGATGCGCGCGGCCTCCTCGGCGTCGACGTCGCGGCCCGTCAACATCATCTCCATCGAACGCGACGATCCGATCGCCCGCGGCAACAGGAAGCTGAGGCCGTACTCGGCGGCGTTGAGGCCGTTGTTGATGCCGGCGGCGCGGAAGTAGGCCGAGGTCGCCGCCACCCGGATGTCCGCCCACAGCGACAGCGCCAGCCCGCCACCGATCGTCGGGCCGTTGATCGCCGCGATGATGGGCTGCGGCACGTGGCGCAGCGTGGACACCACGTCCTCGAGGGCCTGGTTGGCGCGCGTCGCGAACATCGGGACGCTCCGCAGGCCCTTGACGTGCGGGACGACCCCGCTGTCCTCCTGGTCGGCACCCGAACAGAAGCCGCGACCGGCACCCGTCAGCACGATCACGCGGGTGTCGTTGTCGTGCCCGACCTCCTCCAGCGCCTCACGGAGCGGCACCATCACGTCGAAGGCCATCGCGTTCATGCGCTCCGGCCGGTTCAGCGTGATCCTGGTCACGTGCTCGGCAGGCTGATCGGTCAGGATGAACGACATCGTGGGCTCCTGGGAGGACCGCAACCCCGCGTTGCGACGAGCGCACGCTACACGAGACAACTGAAACACGTTCTTGTTGGGCCGCCACACGCGGACGGGCGCGGCACCCAACCCGTGAACTACCACTCTGCGCATTGTTAGAACTACTGTAAGTGACTACGATGCGTGGTCCGGACCGGACGAGCGAGCACATGATCGGGGCGGGCACATGGGTGCCGAGGTGAACGGCCGCTGGAGCTACAGCCGCTACGAGCAGGTGCTGCAGACGCAGGCGTCCCTGCGCGCGCGGCGGCAGGCTCGTGACGTCGCCGCTCGCCACCGCCCCCGACCCACGCCCGGCGTCGAGGCAGTCGACGCCGGGATGCACGTGGCGGACTGCCTCGACGCGCTCCCGCACCCGTGGCGGACGATCCACCGAATTGACGCCGACGCCGGGGTCCGTCTGGCCTCCATCGCGATCGGCCCGCCGGGTGTCTTCTCGGTGACGACCCTGCAGACCG
>JBFJMP010000053.1:0-9688 GCA_041633895.1 Nitriliruptoraceae bacterium | reverse complement strand
GCTGGTCGACGGGAAGCCGTTGGTCGCCCACCTCGAGCTCAACCAGTTGCCGACCGTGGTGCACGCCCGGACCACCGAGCGCACCGTCGACGACGGCACGACCACGTCGACGCAGCTCGAGACCGTCGACATCCACACCTGCCTGCCCGACGACCCGGGCCTGGCGGTCGACGGCACCTGTGACGGCGGTGACGAGCTCGGCGAGCTCGTGGTCAACGTCCGCAACGTCCTGAAGCGCCCCGGCATCCTGCCGCCACCGGACCCGGACACGCCGAACTACGTCACGCTGACGGCACGTGGCCACATCTTCGAGACCGAGGCGCGTTTCGACAGCATCCGTGACGTGGCCTACGCCAGCCACGGCGACGAGCTCGGCGTCGCGCTCGGCATCGGCTCGGGCGAGGACTTCCAGGTCTCCGCCGACATCCAGGACTTCGAGATCGACGAACTGTCGGTGGGGGACCTGCTGGTCGCACCGGCCGAGCTCGACCTGGACGTCAGCGCCATCATCCGGGACCTGCCGACCACCGCGTCGTTCTGCATGCGCAACGGTGGCATCGACACCGGTGACGTCGTGGCCCGTGGCGGCTTCCTGTCGCCGTGTGAGGACGTCGACCCGTTCGGTGACGGCGTCCCGCTGACCCACACCCCGCTGTCGGTGGCCTACCGCGCCTCGAACGACATCGACGTCGAGACCGCTGCCGAGATGGTGGTCTCGGGCCAGAGCGGTGGCTCCGCCATCACCCCGCGCACGATCCGTGGTGTCGTCGACATCCTCGACGTGCCCGCCGAGGTGACGACGCACTTCCTGATGCCCGAGGACGACGGCGACGGCCCCGTCGGCCCCATGCGCCTGTTGTACGACACGTCCTCGCTGGACGCCGAACAGATGAGCATCCACTTCGAGGCGCTCATGGCGGTCGGGGACTCGATCTGTGAGGACCCACGCCCCACCGCCGACTCGATCTGCGCCCAGGGCGACGTCAACAACCTCCCGTCGCGCGTCGAGATGTTCCTCGACCCGACGGTGCAGGAGGACAACTTCTACGTCCGCACACCGGTCACCGACGCGGACCTCGAGTTCGTCAACCTGCTGGTCGCGTCCGTGAAGCCGACCGACGACCCGGAGGTGGCCGACATCATGGTCATCGAGGGCGCGATCGAGGGCATCCCGCACGAGGTCGTGGGCTCCATGCACTTCCCCGAGGACGCGGACGACGCCCCGTCGGTGCGCGTCCTGGCGGACCCACCGATCGAACGCATCGCCGGCACGTTCCGGAACTTCATCGCCCCCGACCCGATGCCCGCGGGCCCGCCCGCGCAGCGCGCCGGACTCGAGGCGCCGACCCAGGAGTTCGTGGTCTTCCAGCGTGGCGACGCACTGAAGGCCAGCGTCGAGATCACCGACCTCGCCGGTGGTGGCTTCGAGACGCTCCACACGGCCAGCGGCGACCCGCTGCCGACGTCGGTCATCAGCGTCGACTTCGGCCACAACGCCACCGTGCGTGCCTACGCCGACCTCATGCCCGACGCCACCAGTCGCACCATCGGTGACGTCACGCTCGAGGACCTCCCGGCCGGCATCGAGGTCTGCTTCCGCGGCGTCGAGGAGGGCGCGCTCGCCCCGGCCACGCAGTCGAACTACTGCGACCAGGCCAACCCGGACTCGGGTGCGTTCCAGTTCGTCGGCACGTCGATCCCGGACGACGACGACAACGACTTCTCGGTCCACGCGTTCATCCGTCAGGCCAGTGGCGGCGGCACGGACGTGCTGTCCGGTGACATCTCCGTCATCGGCATCCCACCGATCCTGCAGGGCACGTTCCCGGCCGACGGGTCGGGTGACCTCGACGTCGGGGCGTACGCCAACGACGGCGTGACGCCGGACGGAATCGACGAGATCCGCTTCAACCTCGCCTCGTTCGACGTGGACACCCACGGCTACGGCGCGGACATCCCCTTCCAGGCCAACACGGTCGGCGGCGATCCCTTCCCGGCGCCGACCTCCACCCGTCAGTACCTGTCGGCCGTGACCGACATGACTGACGTGCAGGCACGCGGGCGACTGGGCCTGGCCGACGACAACCTGCCGTCGTCCCGGTTCCAGCGCATCCGCATGCTCGACGAGGCGTGTGCACGACCGGAGCACGCCCCGCCGGACTACCCGTTCTACCCCGTCGGTGATGCCGACACGACGTACAAGTGCGTGCGCGTCGACCTGCAGCAGACGTCCAACGTGGACGATCCCATGGACCTGCACGTCGAGGCCCTGCTGGAGGACGGCAGCCGCATCCGCATGCGGGACGCCGGGCTGACGAACCTGCCCGCCTACATCCAGATGACGCTGGCGGAGACCCCGACCCAGAACGAGGACAGCTCGTTGCGGCGCCGCTGTGGCGTGTTCTCGGGGGCGACCGACCCGCGCTTCCAGCCCTACGCGGAGGCGCCGGGCACCACGGACTGCATGCCCCCGCTCATGCGCTTCGACCAGCCGGACGACGTGCGCCTGTTCGGCACGCTCGAGTACGGCCAGGACGACGCGTTGAGCCAGCTCGCCGGCGTGCAGCCGCGTGAGGTCCTCGCGGACCTCGACGCGTCGCCGTCCGACCCGGCCAACTGGTCCGACTGGGGCGTCGACCCGCTCGGCATCCGCTTCAAGGCCGCCGAGTTCGGCAGCGGTGACGACGCCACCACTGCGGCGCGCGTGAACCTGCGCCTGCCGATCCCCAACGCCATCCAGGTCGACCAGATCCAGTCGTGGTCCGAGTCGTCGCGTGACGGCAAGGCCGAGTACTGGGACGCGTCCGACTTCCGCCTGCACTTCGTGGCCCGTGACGACGCCGGCAACCCGTACCAGTACACCCGCGACGCCCAGGGCCACGTCCTGAACGGCCTGGGCCAGTTGACGGGCATGTACCAGACCGGTGACGGCACCCAGGTGCTGCTCTCGCGTCCGCGCTCGGACTACGACCCACCGAGCGCCAACAACAACACGGTCATCGATCCGGACAACACCGCGGCCTTCAACGACGCGGTCGGTGACCCCGTCGAGGCGGACGACTCCGGGTACGACGAGGGCATCGTGATCCCGGGTGAGGTCGGCATCGACCTGTACACGCGCAACCACCCCGGCCGTGGTGAGAACTTCACCCAGATCGACGGGACGCTGTCCGAGGAGCTCGACATCGGCCTGCGTGCCCTCGGCGGCTCCGGGTCGGCCCTCGGCCGTGCCGAGGTCCACATCCTCGACCTGCCGGGCCGCACGTATGCCCCGGGCGAGGGGCTCGAGGACCCGTCCTTCCGATTCCGCTTCAACACGCTCGGCGAGGGCTCGACGCCGCCGACGAGCGGCCAGCCCGAGGACCCGGACGACGATGACGGCGGTGGCAGCGAGTGCACCTGGTACTTCTGCGCCCGCACGGAGATCAAGTTCAAGGACGTGTTCCTGAACCTGGACTTCGACCCGACCGACGACGGTTCGTTCGCCCGCCGCGTCGACGCGGTGGTCAACACCCGCGACGGCAAGCAGGGCGTCGAGGTGGCCGGCTACGACTCACCCGACATCGGCAACGACAACCGCGGCACGTTCGAGGGGCTGACCGCCCAAGCCCGCATCGACATCGACCCGATCAACGTGTTCATCCACGCCGGGATCCCGATCATCGGTGGTGCGGACTTCATCCTGCTCAGCGACTTCCAGGCGGGTGTCGGCTTCGAGAACGTCCACAACCTGCAGTTGCGTCACAACAT
The DNA here is from genome assembly GCA_041633895.1 of Nitriliruptoraceae bacterium. GTDB lineage: Bacteria > Actinomycetota > Nitriliruptoria > Nitriliruptorales > Nitriliruptoraceae > JBFJMP01. The sequence continues at coordinate 5,938 of JBFJMP010000053.1, read as the reverse complement.
CCTGCACGTGAACGCCCGCTCGTACGGCGGCCCGACCACGATCGGTCCGTTCCACTACAACATCCACCTGATGCACGGGTCGGCGTACCTGCTGTTCGTGAAGTTGTTCGGGATCGACTTCCTCCCGCCCTCGCCGCCGCCGTACCTCATCGGGTTCGTCGGCTGTGACGGGCTGAGCAGCTGGGGGCTCTGGAGCCTCCAGGTCGGCGGCAGCCAGCCGGACGAGAAGGACTTCGTGATCGCGATCAACAACGATCCGCGGCTGCTGTTCAGCGGCGTCCTCGGATCCCCGTTGAACATCCTCAAGGCCTTCATCGCCCCGTTCTTCTGCCTGACGGACGTGAGCACGTCGGCGATCCCGCTGATCACGGCCGAGCACCCGGGTGACCCGGTCGGCCTGGCACGCGTGGCCGGGCACCCGGTACCGGGTGCCCCCGAGGCGGCGAGCCCGGTGACGCCGAACGTGGACGTGGTGCCGACCGGCCCTGCGGACGTGACCGTCAGTTCCCCGGTGGCCCTGTGCGGCGCCCACGCGTTCGACGAGCTGACCGTGAACGCTGCGGTGACCGTGGCGACCAGCGCCGACGGGACGGCGTTCGGCGACGGTGTGCGCTGTGATGCGGCCGACGTCGGATCGCTGCAGATCACGGCGACGGAGGTCAACGTCGGCCCAGCCGGGTCGATCCGCGGCGACGGCATCGTCAACGCGGTGACCGGTGGCACGACCGCCAGCGGCAACTCCGGTGGCGGCCACGGCGGCGCCGGTGGTGCCGGCTCGTCCGGCTCCGGTGGGACGGCCTACGGCAGCAGCGACCCCAGCGACGCGAACGTGGACCTGACCGAGGCCGGTTCGCGCGGCGCCGGGACGGGACGCGGACTCGGTGGCGCGACGGTCGTCATCAACGCCGTTCGCATCGACAACGACGGCACGATCAGCGTCGGCGGTTCCGACGGCGACGACCGCACCAGCGGCAGCTGTGACGTGTGGAACGGCGACCACTCCGCGGTCACCCAGGCCAACACCGGTGTCGCCGGTGCGGGTGCGGGTTCCGGTGGTGGCCTCGTCCTCATCGCGACCAGCGTCGACAACGACGGCGTCATCCGCGCCCACGGTGGCGCCGGTGGCGACGGCCGCAAGGGCGGCGGTGGCGGTGGTGCCGGCGGCATCGTCGAGGTCATCAGCCCGCTCTGGAGCGGTCCGATCCCGACGGTCGCTGGTGGTGCCGGTGGCGCCAACCTGTGCCCGGGCGACCAGACCCCGGCGAGTGCCGGTTCCCCAGGCGGGGCCGGGGCACTGACCATGGTCCAGGGCCCGCAGTCGCAGGCGCACTCGCCGACCTCGTTCTGGTACCCCGGTGCGGTCGACATCCCGATCAGCGCAGCGGCGCAGGACGGCGACACGACCGGCTACAAGGTGTTCGTCTGTTCGATGTACGGCGACCCGGCGGACCTCGGCGGCGGCGGATCGCAGTCGCTCACGGCACTGTTCGACGTCCCCGACACGAACAGCTTCAACCAGCCGTGTGGTCCGGGTGCGACGCTCCGGGCGACGCACACCACCACGGTCGAGGAGATCGTGTACGAGCCGGGCACCAGTGTCACCGAGGTGGGCATCGGTGGCCTCGCCGACGGCTACCACGGCATCTGGACCGTCTCGCTGCGCCCCAACACGCCGGGCAACAACTGCCAGACGACCTTCGACGACTTCATCTGGGGCATCAACGACGCCACGGACTGCGAGCTCGAGGGCCAGCCGGAGCAGGTCGACGTCGTGGTCGGTTCGGACAGCACGAAGCCGACGCTGGTCATCGCGGCCCCGGCGGACAACAGCGAGTCGAACAGCAACATCGTCACGCTGGACCTGACCGTCAACGACCAGGCCGGGCTGTCCGGGGTGGGGGACGTGCAGTGCTCCAACACGGGCAACGCCAACGACTGGCACCCGTGCACCGCGGGCAGCCAGCAGTGGGACCTCAACGCCGGTGACGGCGACCGCGAGGTCTGGGCGCGCGCCTACGACCAGGCCGGGAACGTGTCGCACGCCGCCGGGGACGAACCCTTCGTCCGCGTGCTCGTCGACGCCACGGTCCCGACCGGCAGCGTCACGCTGACCGGCGGGACGCTGGGTGCCGACAACTGGTACCGCGTACGTCCGGGGATCCAGTTCTCCGGCTACAGCGACGCGGGGGTCGGCGCAGGCAGCGACCCGTTCGTCTACCAGTTCGACGGTGGGGCGGAGCGCACCTGTGCGTCCACCCCAACGTGCAACGCGTCCAGCACCGACATCAACGCGCTGACGCTGGGCGGGCACACCGTCACGGCCGTGGTGCGCGACCGCCTCGGCAACGAGCGGGCCCTCAACGACGTCGACTTCAAGATCGACGACGCAGCACCCCAGACGGCGCTGCGGACCGTCCCGGCCGAGCCGGACGACTCGGGCTGGTTCACGGTGCAGCCGTGGATCGTCCTGTCCGCGATCGACCAGGTCGGCGCGTCCGGCGTCGACGCCATCCAGTACCGCCTGAACGGCACTGGTGGCTGGTCGGCCTACTCCGGTCCGTTCCAGCTGGGTCCGGGCGAGAACCAGGTCTGCTTCCGAGCGCTGGACGTCGCCGGGAACGTGGAGGGCGAGTCCTGCTCCGCCACGCTCCGGGTCGATGACGCGGCACCGGGCGGGACGATCACGTTCGACGGCATCCCGGCCCCGAGCCCGACGGGCACCAACGGGTGGTACTCGACCGACCCGAACGTCACGCTCGCGTCCTTCTCGGACGACCAGGGTCCGACTCCGGTGGGCGGGACGTTCCGCTACCGCGTGGACAACTCCCCCTACGTCGACTGCGACAACCCGTGCACGATCGACAACGCGCTGCTGCAGACCGGTCGCCACCTCGTCCACTGGACGGCTCAGGACCGGCTCGGCAACCAGCGCGCGGACGGCTCGTACACGGTCAACGTGGACACGATCGAGCCCACGACGCGCATCGTCGTGAGCCCGGCCGAGCCCGGTCGTGGGCTCAACGGCTGGCACTGGGAGCACCCCTGGGTCGTGCTCGACGCGATCGACCAGCCGGACGCGTCCGGCGTGGCGGCGACGTCGTACCGACTCGACGGCGGGGCGCTGACGGCCTACACCGGTCCGATCGCGATCACCGACGGCGAGCACACGCTGTGTGCCACGTCACGTGACCGCGCGGGCAACGTGGAGGAGGAGCACTGCGTCGACCTGCAGGTCGACTCGGTGGACCCGATCACGTCTGCGGCCGCCCCGGCTCCGGCCGGTGGGGACGACTGGCACCTCACACCCATCGCGGTCACGGTGACCGGCAGCGACACGAGCTCGGGCATCGTCCCGGCGTTCGACCCGACGACCGCCGACCTGTGCGACGCCGGCCGCCAGGACGAGGACCCGACGGCGCCGTCGGGGACCTGCCTCGCGGTCGACGGCGGACCGTTCGTGGTCTGGGACGGCGCCCCGCTGGCCCTGCCCGAGGGCGTCCACCGCATCCGCGCGTTCAGCCAGGACGTGTCCGGTCGTCGGTCGGCCATGGTCGACGAGACCTACCGCATCGACGCGACCGCCCCGGTCGTGGCGGTCCGGCTCGTGCCGGCGGAGGGCAACGACGCCGGGTGGTGGCGCCGGTACCCGACCATGGTCCTGCGGGCGCCGGACGGCGACCCGAACGCGACGTCCGGCCTGCCGGCTCTCGCTGACCCGACGCCTGCCATCGAGTACCGCCTCGACGGTGGCGCATGGACCGAGTACACGCGGCCGGTGCTGCTGACCGACGGGCTCGTCGACCTCGACACCCGCGTCCGCGACGTGGCCGGGAACGTGCGCACCGAACTCGGTGTGGACACCTTCCCGATCGACGTCCACCCGCCGCAGGTGCTGCCGCGTGACCCGAGTCGACTGATCTGGTCGCGCCTGCTGGGCCCGAAGTCGATCGACCTGCGCTGGCGGGTGACCGAGGACCTGTCCGAGACGGTGCGCATCGGCGTCATCATCCACGACGCCACGGGCAACGTGGTGCGCCGACTCGACGGTGGGATCCACGAGGTGACGCCGGGCGTCGAGTACCTGGGGCAGACCAGCTGGAACGGCCGGAACCACACGCTGACCGGTCTGGTGCCCCTGGGCGTGTACTACTACCGCGTGGTCGCGATCGACGAGGCGGGCAACGTCGCCCACTCGCGCGAGTCGCGCCCCATCACGATCAAGCTGTTCTGACCGACTCCCTGACGAGGCCCCTGCATGAGCACCACCACCCGGACGCGCACGCCCGAGTCCGACCCTGCCGCCTCCCGCCGCCGCTGGCTGCTGCCAGCGGTGGGCGTGGGTGCGGTCGCCGTGATCGCCGTCGTCGCGATCATGCTGTTCGGTGGGGACGACGCCGCGTCGGAGCCCACGCTCAGTGACCTGCCCGAGGGACCGGTCGAGGTCGTCGGGGCGGAGGGCAACGAACTGCTCGACCTCCTCGAGGCGGGTTCGGCCCTGACCTTCCACGCCGCGTACGAGGCCCAGGTGTCGGACGGAGACGTGGCGGGTGACCTCACCCTCCACATCTATCGCGCCGACGGCAGCGTGCGGCAGGACTCTGTGGTTTCCGCGGGCGGGCAGACGGCGCAGACGCGCGCCATCCAGTCGCCCGACGGCACCGTGGTCTCGTGCATCGAGCAGGACGGGACCTGGACGTGCGCCGAGGCACAGCAGCAGGCCGACGACCTCTTCGGCAGCCTCGCCGAGCAGCTCACCGGCGGGGACATCCAGACGTCGACCGCGACCATCTTCGACCAGGGGGCGACCTGCTGGTCGCTGACGGACGAGGCCGGGACGTCGCAGTTGTGCGTCAGTGCGGAGGGCATCCCGTTGCAGATCACGGCGGCGGACGGCACGGTCCTCGAGATCACCACGCTCGAGCGCGAGGTGGCGGCCGACGCGTTCGACCCGCCGGCCGAACCGGTCGCGGCCGCAGCCTGATCGGGCAGTAGGGTCCGCTCCTCGAGGCCTTCGAGGAGCCGATCATGCTGGACGTCACCCGCGACGGACGGGTCGCCATCGTCACGATGGACCACGGACCCGTCAACGCCATGGACCTGGAACTGCTGCAGGCCCTCGCGGCGACGATCCGCGAGCTCGACCTCGAGGAGGGCGTTCGCGCGATCGTGCTCACCGGGGCCGGCCGCGCCTTCTGCGCCGGGGTCGACCTGCAACGCCTGCTGGACAGCGACCTCGGCCACACACGCGAGTTCCTCGCGGCGCTGACGGACGCGTTCGTGGCCCCCGTCGAGTCGACGACGCCGGTCATCGCCGCCGTCAACGGCCACGCCATCGCGGGCGGGGCGATCCTGGCCGCGGCCTGCCACTACGTGGTCCTCACGGACGATGCCCGCACCCGCATCGGCCTGACGGAACTGGCCGTCGGCGTCCCCTTCCCGACCGCGGCCATCGAGATCATGCGCCGCCGCCTCGGGGTCTGCCTCGGCCCGGCGATGCTGCTCGCCGACCTCTACTCGCCGGCCGACGCCTGCTCGCGCGGGTTCGTCGACGAGGTGGTCCCGGCGGCCGACGTCGTCACCCGTGCGACGGCGGTGGCACGCGCCCTGACGCTCGTGCCGGCGACGACGGCTGCGCTCAGCGTCGAGCAGTTGATGGCGACGGTCCGGGGCGCGCTGGCGCACGACAGCGACTGGGACCGCATGGTCACCGAGGCGTGGTGCTCCGACGAGATTCGCACGGCCATCCGCGCCTTCGTCGACGCGACCCTCTGAGCGCCGGTCGGTCGAGGGGCCCGCGGTCTCAGACCACCACGCACGCGGGGTCGAACTCGTCGGCTCCGGCCTGATCCTGGCGGTGCTCGGCCCAGGCGGCAGCCAGCCGTCGGGTCGCCTCGACGAGGACCTCGGGCGGCTGGCCGTAGGGCAGTCGTAGGAAGTC
>JBFJMP010000052.1:0-9735 GCA_041633895.1 Nitriliruptoraceae bacterium | reverse complement strand
TGGCCACGCAACGCCCCGACGACGTTGGCGATCCCGTCGTTGCGACCGACCCGCAGGTTGTCGCGCTGGGCGACGTCGTGCGTGAGCACCACGCGTGACCCCAGACCGAGGCGACTCAACGCGGTCAGCAGCACGGAGCGTTCGAGGTTCTGGGCCTCGTCGATGATCACGAACGTGTCGGTGAGGCTGCGCCCACGAATGTGGGTCAGCGGCAGGACCTCGAGCAACCCGCGGTTCACGACGTCGCGCACCATGTCCCGGCTGGAGATGGCCTCCAGCGCGTCGGTGACCGCCGCCGCCCACGGCAGCATCTTCTCGGACTCGGACCCGGGGAGGTAGCCGAGGTCCTGGCCGCCGACGGCGTACAGCGGCCGGAACACGATGATCCGCCGGTGGGTCCGCCGCGTCATGACCGCTTCCAGCCCGGCCGCCAGGGCCAGCACCGACTTGCCGGTGCCGGCGTTGCCGCCCAGCGACACGATCCCCACCTCGGGGTCGCGCAGCAGGTCGATCGCGATCCGCTGCTCGGCGGACTTGCCGACGAGTCCGTGGAGGTGCCCGTCACGCTCGAGCGGCCGGATCACCTTGTCCGCGTGCATGCGCGCCAGTGCCGAGTGCGACCCGGCCGTCATGATCACGCCGGCGTTGACCGGGATGTCGACGTTCTCGGGCAGCGCCGGGTACTCGAGCTCCCCGTCCGTGTACAGGGAGTCGATGACCGCGTCCTCGACGTCGAGCCGCACGACGCCACCCCACCCGGTGTCGACCACCTGCTCGTTGCGGTACTCCTCCGCGACCAGCCCAGCGATCGCCGCCTTGAGGCGCAGCGGCAGGTCCTTGGTGACCACCGTCACGTCCGCGCCCTCGTCCGCGAGGTTGCGCGCGACTGCGAGGATCCGGTGGTCGTTGGACGTCCCCCGCAACGACTCGGGCAGGCTCGTGATGTCCTGGTGGTTCAACTCGACGCGAATCGTCCCGCCGTCGTCGTTCGCGGGCAACGGGTCCGTCAGGGAGCCGTGACTCGTGCGCAACTGCTCCAGCGTGCGCAGGGTCGCGCGTGCTGCCCACCCCAGTTCCGGGTGGTGCCGTTTCGCCTCCAACTCCGACAACACGACGACCGGCAGCACGACCGCGTGTTCGGCGAACTGGCGGAGGGCGGCAGGGTCCGCGAGGAGCACGGAGGTGTCGAGGACGTAGGTCTTCTTGCCGGCCCCTCCCGGGGCGGTGGTCGCAGTGGCAGGTGCAGTCGTGTGTGGGGTCTGGGTCACGGAGTGGTCAGCCTTGATCGAACAGACGGATACAGAACCAGGAGTCGACGGAGCACGGACGCGCGGTCTGGGCCGCCCGTGAACGACGAACGCCGCCCGGGGCGGGCGGCGTGGGGAGCAACATCGGCGACAGGATGCGCCGGGTTGGCGCGCTGTCACCAGCAATCTCTGGGTGGACCTCTGGGTCGAGCAGTTCTCGTGACTGGGGCGCCGGGAGCGCCGGTTCGTGGAGCACGGCTTCTCGATGTGTACGGACGCTCCTCACCGTAGCGATGGCCCCTCGCGTTCCCCCGCAACCGCCCCCGCCGTCGCGAGCCCCGTGGTCCACGGGTGCCGGTCAGCGCCCGAAGCGACGACCCCGGTGCTGGTACTCACGCAGGGCGCGGAGGAAGTCCACGCGGCGGAAGTCGGGCCAGTAGGGGTCACAGAAGTAGAACTCGCTGTGCGCCGACTGCCACAGCAGGAACCCCGACAGGCGCAGTTCGCCGGACGTCCGGATGATCAGGTCCGGGTCGGGGAACCCCGTCGTGTAGAGGTGGTCGCCGATCGCGTCGGCGGACAGTTCCTCCGCGACGGTCGCGAGGTCGGCGCCCTCCGCCGCCCGCTCGCGCAGCAACGACCGCAGGGCGTCGGTGATCTCCTGGCGACCGCCGTAGCCCACGGCGACCTGGAGGTGGAAGCCGTCGTGTTCCGCCGTCGCCTCGCACGCATCCTTGAGCGCGACGCGCACCTCCTCGGGGAGCAGGTCGAGTCCGCCGACCGCGCTGACGCGGAGCCGACGTTGCTGGGTCGTCGGGTGGTGGGCGATCCGCTGGACCGTCCCGACGATGATGTCGAGCAGGCGCGAGACCTCCTCGTCGTCGCGCGACAGGTTGTCCGTCGACAGCAGCCACAGCGTGACGTAGGGGATGTCGAGTTCCCAGCACCAGTCGAGGAACACCGGGATGCGGTCGGCCCCCGCCTGGTGGCCATGGGCGGCCGACGGCAGGCCGCGCTCCTGGGCGTAGCGCCGGTTCCCGTCGAGGATGACGCCCACGTGGCGGGGCAGGGGCGCACCCTCGAGGTCACGCACGAGGCGACGCTCGTAGATGCGGTAGGCGACATCCGACAGGCTCATGCTGCCGAGGCTAGTCCTCGTGGTCGTCAGCGAGCAGATGCCCACGCGCGACGACGACGGCAGCCCCCGTGAGGTGGACGCGATCGCCGACGGTCCGGACACCGAGGCGGCCCCCGCGTGCCGACGCCTGCTCGGCCTCGAAGGCGTCCCCGAGGCGCGACTGCCAGTACGGCCCGAGGGCACAGTGGGCGGCGCCGGTGACCGGGTCCTCCGGGATGCCGACGGCCGGGGCGAACACGCGCGACACCGCACCACCGCCATCGGCCGCGGTCAGGACGATCCCGTGGCGACCGACACGCGCAGCCACGGCTGCGACGGCAACGACGTCCGGTTCCCACCCCCGCACGACCTCCGGGTCCGCGACCTCGACGACCAACCACTCGGCGGTCAGCGTCGCGCGCAGGCACGCCAGGCCCAACGCGGCCCCGGTGGTGTCGGCGTCCGCGTCGGAACCCTGACGGTCGGCCGGCAGGTCCAGCTCGAAGCCGCTGCCGGCCACCCGGGTGCGCAGGATCCCGGACCGGGTCCGGAAGGTGAACGGTCCCGCGTGCCCCTGCTCGCGGGCGAGCACGGCGGTCGACGCCAACGTGGCGTGCCCGCACAGGTCGACCTCGACCGTCGGGGTGAACCACCGCAGGTGCCACCCGTCGTCCTCGGGCGCGAGGAAGGCCGTCTCCGACAGCGCGAACTCGGCGGCGACGGCGGCCATCCAGTTGTCGTGACGGGGGGCGTCCAGCAGGCAGACCGCAGCCGGGTTGCCGCGGAAGGCGGCGTCCGTGAAGGCGTCGACGATCCAGAACGGGACGGACATGGCGGGTGCCTTCGAGGTGGTGAACCGACCATACGGTCATGTCCTCGGCGACGACCGAGCCAGCCACCGGTACAGTGGTCGGCGCCCGGCGTCGGCCGGGCACATCCATTTCCCGCCGCGGCCGCACGCCACCCGACGATCCACCCAACACCTGTCGGACGCCATCTGACAGCGTGTTGGGGGTCCCGCCGCCGGCACCGACGAACGCACCACGAGGAGCCCGCTGTGGCTGACACCTACCTGACCCAGGAAGCACACGACCGGCTGAAGGCCGAGCTCGAGGAGCTCAAGACCACCGGTCGTGAGCGCATGTCCAAGGAGATCGAGACCGCCCGCGCCCACGGCGACCTCAAGGAGAACGCCGAGTACCACGCGGCCAAGGACGAGCAGGGCCAGATGGAGGCGCGCATCCGCCAGCTCGAGGCGCTGCTCCGTGACGCCGTCATCGGTGGACCGAGCACGACCGACGAGGTCCGGCCCGGGCTCGTCGTGACCCTCGACTTCGACGGTGACGAAGAGGTCTACTTCGTCGGCTCGCGCGAAGAGGTGAAGGACGGCGTCGAGGTGCTCTCCGCCGACTCCCCCATCGGCGTCGCCGTGATCGGCGGCCGCGTGGGCGAGACCGTTCGGGTCGAGGCCCCCAACGGCAGCTACGCGGTCACGATCGTCGACATCAGCGCCCCCTGACGGCGGGCTGCCGCAGGGTTGCACTAGTGCAGGCGAGCCACGTCAACGGGCGCGGAAACGGCCCGACCTGCCGATGCGCAGGTGGACGTGTGTCCGCCACGCTGGGGTGTCGCACGAATGTCGTGCGGACATCCGGCCGAGGCGGCACTCGTGGTGACACCGATCGGGGCTGACAAGCCCACCGTTGCAGCTGACCAGCGCCAGCGCGTCGCAACCCTCGTGGTCGCCGACGACCGGCCCATCGTCCGTGCCGGCCTGGCTGCCGTGCTGACCGACGCCGATCGCATCGAGCTCGAGCAGGTCTGCTCGTGCGACGAGGCCGTGCCCGCCGTCGAGCGCCACCTGCCGTCCGTGCTGCTGGTCTCCGTGAGCGGGACGGACTCGGACCCGTTCCGCGTGGTCGCCACGACGAAGGCCCTCCACCCGGCGCTGTCGATCATGGTCCTGACCGATGCGACCAGCGTGGTCGACCTGCGCGAGGGCGTGGCCGCGGGTGCGGACTCGTTCCTGCTCAGCACCTCCACGCCCGACGAGATCCGCGACGCCGTCCTCGCAACGGCGCGGGGCGAGCGGGCCGTGTCACCGGCCGTCGCCATGCAGCTGGCGACCGCCTGGCACGACGATCCTCGCGCCGCCGCGTCGCCGTCGTCGCTGACACCCCGGGAACTCGAGGTGGTCACCCTGCTGGCCGATGGCCTGACCAACGAGACCATCGGCCAACGCCTCGGCCTGTCCAGCCGCACGGTCAAGACCCACGTGCAGAACCTCCTCACCAAGCTGGACGCGCGCGACCGCACCGGCGCCGTCGCCCGGGCGTTCCGACTCGGCCTCATCCGCTGACAAGAACCTGTTCTCATTCTGGCTCTGGTGCGCTACAGTTCGCTCACAATCGTTGGGGAGCGGTGAGGGTCGAGGCGCACGGCGCGCCGGAACCAGGCGCCGCGGGCGGCCTCCGGCGAGAACTGACGGAGCCGCATTGTGAGTGCAGTCGAGACCGCCGATCAGCCGTCGCTGACCCGGTCACAGCAACAGCGTCGTGACCGGATCCTCGCGGCTGCACGCGTGCTGGCCGCGCAGGGCGGCTACGACGCCGTGCACATGCGCAACGTGGCCGAGACCTCGGGCACCTCGCTCGGGACGCTGTACCGCTACTTCCCGTCCAAGGTCCACCTGCTCGTCGCGCTCATGGGCGAGCAGACCCAACGGCTGAGCCTGTCGGTCAACCGGCGACCCGTCGAGGACGGCAACGCCCGTGACCGGGTCCTCGGCGTCCTCCAGCGTGCGACGCGCGGCATGGAACGTGAGCCCGAGCTCACCCAGGCGATGCTGCGAGCCCTGATGTTCGCCGACCTGTCCGTCGCGAGCGACGTCGCGCCCGTCAGCCAGGCCACCACCAAGCTGATCCTCGACGCCATGGGCGTGGACGAGGAGTCCCTCGCTGACGACGACCGCGCCATCGCCCGCGTCCTGTCCCAGGTGTGGATGTCCTCCCTGCTGACGTGGCTCACCGGTCGCCTGTCGTCGGCGCAGCTCTACGAGAACCTCGAGGTCGCCACCCGACTGCTGCTCGGTGAGCGTCCCTGACGATGACCCACGACTGGTCCTGGTACGAGGACGTCCTGGCCGAGGTGCCGGCGCCCTTCGCGTTCGTCGACCTCGATGCGATGGATGCGAACGCCGACGGCATGCTGCACCGCACCGCGGCCGGCAAGCCGATTCGCGTGGCCTCGAAGTCGATCCGGTGCCGTGCCCTGATCGACCGGGCCCTCGACCATCACGACCGGTACCGCGGGGTGCTGGCGTTCACGCTCCCCGAGGCGCTGTGGCTGCACGACCACGGTCACGACGACGTCCTCGTCGCGTACCCGACGACCGACCGCGCCGCCCTCGCCGAACTGGACCGCCGCGACCCCGAGTCGCGTCCGGTGGTCATGGTGGACTCGACCGACCACCTCGACCTGATCGCCGATGCCACCGCGGGGAGCAACGGACCCATCGCGGTGTGCATGGACCTCGACGCGAGCCTGTGGTTGCTGGGCGGTCGGCTCCGGCTGGGGCCGCGCCGCTCCCCGGTCCACACCGTGGAGGACGCCGTCGCCCTCGCACGCGCCATCGGCGCACGCGGCGCCGTTGACCTGGTCGCGGTGATGGCGTACGAGGGCCAGATCGCCGGGGTCGGTGACCGCCCGCGCGGGAAGCCGCTGATGGGCCTGGCGATTCGGGGCATGCAGGCACTGTCGGGAGCGGAGCTGCGGCAGCGTCGGGGCGAGGTCGTCGCCGCCGTGCGGGAGGTCGCCGACCTGCGGCTGGTCAACGGCGGGGGCACCGGCAGCCTCGAGCTGACCTCGGGGGACGCCGCGGTCACCGAACTCGCCGCCGGGTCCGGCTTCTTCGCCCCGCACCTGTTCGACGACTACCGGGCGTTCACGCTGCGTCCCGCTGCCGCCTTCGCCCTCCCGGTCGTGCGACGCCCGGGCCCGCAGGTCGCCACGCTGCTCGGCGGCGGCTACCTCGCATCGGGACCGGCCGACGACCTGCGCCTGCCGATCCCGTGGCTGCCCGAGGGCCTGGCCTTCGACCGCAACGAGGGCGCGGGCGAGGTCCAGACCCCGGTCGTCGGTGCGGCCGCCGACCAGCTGCGCATCGGTGATCGCGTGTACCTGCGGCACACCAAGGCCGGCGAACTGTGCGAGCGCTTCGACCGACTGCACCTCATCACCGGCGGCGAGGTGGTGGACGTGGTCCCCACCTACCGCGGTGAGGGCCAGACCTTCCTGTGAGGACCCACCATGACGACCGATCCGCGCCCGTTCGACTGCGACAACCACTACTACGAGACGGGTGACGCGTTCACCCGTCACGTGGACCCGGCAATGCAGCCGCGCGTCGTGCAGTGGGCCGACATCGACGGCCGTCGTCGACACGTCGTCGGCGGGCGCGTCAACCACGCCGTCGCCAACCCGACGTGGGATCCCGTTGCCAAGCCCGGGGCGCTGCGGGACTACTTCCGCGGCAACACGCAGGGGCGCTCGCCCCTCGACGCCCTCAAGGATCGCGAGCCGCTGCCCGCCGCCTACGTCGACCGCGACGCCCGCCTGGCCGCGATCGAGGCACAGGGCCTGCAGGGCGTGTGGCTGCTGCCCACGCTGGGCGTGCTGTACGAGGAGGAACTCAAGCACGACCTCCCCGCGGTCGTGGCCCTGATGCGTGGCTTCAACCGGTGGCTGGACGATGACTGGGGCTTCGCCCACGAGGACACGATCTTCGCGGCCCCCTACATCTCGCTGGCCGATCCCGACGCCGCCGTCGACGAGCTCCAGTGGGCGTTGGACCGGGACGCCCACTGCGTCGTGATGCGCCCGGCAGCCGTGTGGACCGAGCACGGCCCCCGCTCCCCCGCGAACCCGATGTTCGACCGCTTCTGGTCGCTGCTCGACGAGGCCGGCATCCCGTTGATCATCCACGCGAGCGACAGCGGCTACTCGAGTCAGGGTTACGCCGACGACACGTTCTCGACGTTCGGCCCCGGCAGCGGACGGCAGGTGCCGTCCATCAAGGCCTTCAGCATCGAACGGGCCGCGGGCGACTTCCTGATGACGATGTCGCTGGAGAAGATGTACGAGCGGTTCCCCAACCTGAGGATCGCGTCCATCGAGAACGGCTCGGGCTTCCTCCACGACATCTTCCGCAAGCTCCCCCAGCAACGGGACAAGCTGATGGGCTGGTTCGGGGAGGACCCGGTCGACCTGTTCCGTGAGCACGTCTGGATCAACCCGTTCTGGGAGGACGATGTCGCCGAGGTGTTGGACCACATGGGGCCCGAACGCGTCATCTTCGGGTCCGACTGGCCCCACATCGAGGGCCTGCCCGAACCACTTGACTACCTGGACGAACTGGCCGACGTGGACGATGTCACCCGGCAGCGCATCATGCGCGACAACGTGCTCGCGTTGAACACCCCGCGAACTCGCTGACGCGCGGGAGATCACCCGTACGCTCGCCGCGGGGCATCACGACGACGAGCAGGCACCCCGCGGTGATCGACCCCAACCCCCCGGACGACGGACGCCCCACCGTCCTCGTCGTCGACGACGATCCCGACGTGTCCCTCCTGTGCCGCCTCCACCTGCAGGACGCGGGCTTCGACGTCATCGAGGCCGACGACGGCACCAGCGGCGTGGAGCGCGCCCTGGTGGAGCAGCCCGACGCGATCGTGTTGGACTACATGCTGCCGGACATGGACGGCCTCGACGTCATGTCCCACCTCGCCCGCGACCCCAAGACGGCGGCGATCCCGGTCGTGATGCTCACGGCGCGGACCAGCCAGAGCGATCAGGAGGCGGCGTGGCAGGCCGGCGTCGTCGACTACGTGACCAAGCCCTTCGCCGACGACGCACTCGTGGTGGCCCTGCGGCACGCGCTCGACTTCGACGATCCTGCTCGTCGCTCCCGGCGCCGAGAGGAGGCGCTCGAACGCCTGCGCCTGCGCGACGTGGAGCTGTGGCAGGAACTGGCGGCCATCGTCGAGAACTCGGACGACGCCATCGTCGGCAAGGCACTCGACGGCACCATCATCAGCTGGAACGGTGGTGCGACCAGGCTCTACGGGTACACGGCCGACGAGGTCATCGGCCACTCGATCGCGATCCTCGTGCCGGAGGAGCGCGCCGACGAGGTCCCGTCGATCCTCGACCGGATCGCCCGCCACGAGCGCGTGGAACACTACGAGACCGTGCGACGCACGAAGTCCGGCGACCGCGTCGACGTGTCGCTGAGCATCTCCCCCATCCGCGACGAGACGGGGCGGGTCATCGGGGCCAGCACCATCGCGCGGGACGTCACCCAGCGACGGCGTGAGGAGACCAAGTTCCGCGGCCTCGTCGAGGCAGCCCCGGATGCGATGGTCATCGTGGACGACCAGGGCCTCATCGACCTCGTCAACGCCCAGACCGAACTGCTCTTCGGCTACCGCCGCGAGGAGCTTCTGGGGCGACCCGTCGAGATCCTCGTGCCGCCCCGCTTCCGTGACGGGCACCCGGCCAACCGCAGCGGTTACGCCGCCCATCCGCGCGTACGGCCGATGGGTGCCGACGTCGAGCTCTACGGCCTGCGCAAGGACGGCACCGAGTTCCCGGTGGAGATCTCGCTGAGTCCACTCGAGACGGACCAGGGCACGATGGTCTCCGCCGCGATCCGCGACGTCACCGACCGCAAGCAGGCCGATGCGCGCTTCCGGGGGCTGTTGGAGGCCGCACCGGACGCGATCGTCGGGGTCGGCCCGTCCGGGGTGATCCAGCTCGTCAACGCCCAGGCCGAAGCGCTGTTCGGCTACGACCGCGACGACATGATCGGCCAACCGGTCGAGATGCTCGTGCCCGAGGCCCTCCGCGACACCCACCCCACCCACCGCCAGCGCTACTTCGCCGAACCGCGCACCCGCCCCATGGGCGCTGCCATCGACCTGGTCGCCCAGCGCAGCGATGGGAGCCTGTTCCCCGTCGAGATCTCCCTGTCGTCCATCGACACCGAGGACGGACTGCTCGTGTCGGCGGCGATCCGCGACGTCACGGAGCGCAAGAAGGCCGAGGCGAAGTTCCGCGGCCTGCTCGAGTCCGCGCCGGACGCGATGGTCATCGTCGACGAACACGGCCTGATCGACCTCGTCAACGCCCAGACCGAGCTGCTCTTCGGTTACCGCCGGGACGAACTGCTCGGACGCCCTGTCGAGGTTCTCGTCCCTCGTCGCTTCCGCGATCGCCACCCCGCGAACCGCAACGGCTACCTGGCCCACCCACGCGTCCGCCCGATGGGCGGCGGTGTCGAGCTGTACGGGCTGCGTCGCGACGGCACGG
>JBFJMP010000051.1:0-9743 GCA_041633895.1 Nitriliruptoraceae bacterium | reverse complement strand
GCCGCCGCGTGGCCCATGGTCCACACGGCGGACGGGGGGTGCTACTTCCGCCCGGAGGGCGCCGGCCTGCTGTGCTCCCTCGCCGACGAGACCCCCGACCGCGCCCATGACGTGCGCCCCCACGACGTCGACGTCGCGATGGCCATCGAACGGATCAACGGGCTGACCGACCTGGCCATCCGCCACGTCGAACGGGCGTGGGCCGGACTGCGCACGTTCGCCGCCGATCGCACCATGGTCATCGGTCCAGACCCCGACGTGGATGGGTTCACCTGGCTTGCCGGGCAGGGCGGCACCGGCATCCAGACCGCGCCCGCGGCCGCGCGCCTCGCCGCCGCCCATGTGCTGGGCGCGGACCCGTCGCAGGTCGTGCCGGGGGCGGATCCGGCCGCCTACCTGCCCGCGCGGCTCCACTCGGGCCCGCGCGCCTGAGGCACCACCCTGACACGAACGGCCCGTGAGTGGGACGTGGCGACGTCGCGGCGTTACGCTGTGTCGCAGTGGTTCGACGGCACGGTGTGTCCGCGGCCGGACCGATGAGGGAATCCCGGTCCTCCACGGCTCCACCAGCCCGTATCACGCCCGACCGACTGCGCTCCGCGTCAGCGAGCGCGTCGACCCCGAAGGGCACCGGACTTTTCTCGCGTCCCGGCGCAGCGTGTTGCCGCGGACGACGGTGCCCCTCGCCCGACCGGCACGACCGGGACGTACAAGGAACGAACATCAGCACGCAGACGACGCCGCGTCCGGTGAGTCCTGACGACTTCCGCGAGCTCGCGCAGGCACACCTCGACGGCCTGGCCTCCGACGAGGAGGTCGCGGCGCTCGAGGACCACGAGCAGTCGTGGATCGAGGCGCTCGAGGACCTCCGTGAGGAGGTCACCAAGATCCTGCGCCGTGTGCGCCGCGAGGTGTCGGGCCCCGAACGCGACCTCGTCATCGAGGACTTCGAGGACGAACGCGCCCGCATCGACCGCCAGTTGGTCGCGCTGACCGGCTCGGAACCCGAGCCGGCCCCCGACGAGAGGCGTGAGGACCCGGTCGAGCAGCAGTCCGCGCCGGCGACCGTCGTCCCCGGCATCGCCCAACTCCAGCTGTCGTGGCACGACGGTGCCATCGTCGCCTGGGCCGCCGGTGAGGGCGTGACGCCCGAGTCCGAGGACGAGGTCCGCGAACGGCTGGCTGCGGCCGGTGCGTCGTCCGAGGTCTGGGAGCACGCTGACCCCGTGGCCCTTCCCGGCGGGGACAGGGCCGCCGCGTTGACCGCACCCGTGCAGTCCAGCCTCGGGTGGTTGGTCGCGCTGGGGTCGACCGCGGAGGACGAGTCCCTCGGCGTCAGCGTCACGTGGCTCGGCCTGGCCGCAGCCCTGGCCGTGCGGCTCGTCGCCGACGGCCGCGTCGTCCCACAGCTGGTGCGACTGGACACCGACGGCGGCAACGGTGGCAACGGCAACCAGCGTGCGCCGTTCGCCGTGCGGTGGGAACCGACCCTGATCGACCACGACGAACTGACGCACCTCGTCCGGTCGTTGCCGGGCAGCATCGCGATCCTCGAACGCCAGCGCGATCCGCGCGCCGTCACGCGCAACGTGGTCGCCGGGTTCGTCGATGCGATCTGTCGCGCAGCGGCCGGTCGCCTCGAGGTGCCCGCCCCGCCGCCGCGCCCCCGCACCGCGTCCGACGTGGCCGAGGCCGTGCTCGGCCGGCTGGACGGCTCGACCTTCGAAGCGCCCCTCCAACCCGGCGGCGAGGTCAGCAAGCGCCTCCGCACGTGGGCGAAGGGCGTCACCGGGACGTCGCGCCTGGCCCTGATCGTCCAGCTCGACGCGCCCGACAGCGGCGATGCGTGGTTGTTGCGCACCCTGGCGTCGGACGGTCGCCGCAAGGACGAGCCGGTCGAGGCCGCGATGTCGCGCGCCAACCACGACCGCAAGGAGTCCATCAAGGGCGAGCTCGAGCGCCTCGAGGGCCTGTACGAGCCGCTGATGCGGACGCGTGACCGTCGCCGTGGTCAGGTCATCCTCAGCCAGGACGAGGCGTGGGAGCTGATGACGGTGACCGGGCCGATCCTGCAGTCGGCCGGGTTCGACGTGCGCGTGCCGCCGCTGTCGACCAAGAAGGCGACGCCGTCGCTGCGCGTCACGTCGGCAGAGGGCGAGACGGCGGTCGGCGCCCAGCAGCTGACGGCCGTGAAGTGGTCGGCGGTCTTCGACGACGTCGAACTCACCGCCGAGGACATCCAGCGGCTCGCCGGTGAGTCACGACCCCTGGTCAAGTCCCATGGACGCTGGGTCGAGGTCGACCACGCGGACCTCGAGGCCGCCGCAGCCGCACTGGCCGAACGGGGCCAGAAGAAGAAGCTGACGGGTGCGGACATGCTCCGCTTCGCCCTCGGCCTCGACGGGACGGCCCTCGGCCACCCCGTGTCGGTCGGCGGCGAGAACTGGGCCGCCAACCTCCTGCGCAGCGCCGCCGAGATCCCCGAACACCCGCCGACGAGCCCCGAGGGCTTCGAGGGCGAACTGCGCGGGTACCAGGCCAACGCCCTGGCATGGCTCCACTTCCTCGACAAGGCCGGGCTGGGCGGCTGCCTCGCGCTCGACATGGGCCTCGGCAAGACCCCGACGATGCTGGCGCACCTGCGAGCGACGACCGATCACGGCACGGCGCTCGTGATCGCCCCACCGGCCGTCGTGGGCAACTGGGCGTCCGAGGCCGCGCGCTTCACGCCGAGCCTGAAGGTCGTCATCCACCACGGTGCGTCGCGCGCCGACGACGACGACCTGGCCAAGCAGGTTGCGGCGGCCGACGTCGTCATCACGACGTACGGCACGGCGGTGCGTGACATCGAGGCCCTCGTCGACGTGGACTGGGGCAAGGTCGTGCTCGACGAGGCCCAGGTCATCAAGAACCCGGCCAGCGAGACCGCGCAGCAGCTGCGCCGGCTCGACGCCCGCACGCGGGTCGTGCTGACGGGCACCCCAATCGAGAACGGGCTCGGCGACCTCTGGGCGCTCATGGACTTCGTGAACCCGGGTCTGGTGGGGGAGCGCGCGACGTTCGTGGCGCAGATGCAGGCCGTCGCCCAGGAGGGCTCCACGGCCGAGTCGGCGCTCAAGACCCTCAACGGCGTGCTCGTGTTCCGTCGCACCAAGGCCGAGCCGGTGATCGCCGCCGAGCTGCCCGACCGCATCGACGAGCTCGACCACTGCCCGATGACGCCGGAACAGGTCGGCCTGTACCAGGCCGTACTCGACGAACTGGTCGCCGAGACGGCCGACGACGACGCTCCCAAGAAGAAGGGCGCTGTCCTCGCGGCCATCACCGCCCTGAAGCAGATCTGCAACCACCCGGCGGCCTACACGGGTGACGACGGGCCGCTCGCCGGGCGCTCCGGCAAGCTCGCCCGCCTCGAGGAGATCGTCGAGAACGTGTTCGCCAACGGCGAGCGGATGCTGATCTTCACCCACTTCGCCACGTGGGGTGAGCGCCTCGCGACCCACCTCACCGAACGGACGGGCCTCGACGTGTCCTGCTACCACGGTGGGCTGTCGCGCGGCGCACGTGACCGCATGGTCGAGGAGTTCCAGAACGGCACGGGTCCCGGCGCCATGGTGCTGTCGCTGAAGGCGGGCGGCACCGGGCTGAACCTCACCGCCGCGAGCCACGTCGTCCTGTACGACCGCTGGTGGAACCCGGCGGTCGAGGACCAGGCACGTGACCGCGTCTGGCGGATCGGCCAGGAGCGCACCGTCGTGGCACACCGCATCGTGTGCCCGGGCACCGTCGACGAGCGGGTCGAGGAGGTCGTCGCGGGCAAGCGTCGCATCGCCGATCTCGCACTGCCGAAGTCCAGCTCCGTCGGCGACCTCGACAGCCAGCAGCTGCAGCGTGCGCTGGGCATCGACCCGGACGCGCTGCTGACCGACGAGTTCGAGACCGAGACGATCGAAGCGGGTGTTGCATGAGTGGACGCAAGCGTGACCGCCAACGCGTCTCCAACGACGGTGGGTCCAACCGCAACTCCGGTGGGAACCGCAGCGGCGGCAAGGGCAGCCGCGGTGGCAACAGCGGTGGAAACAGCGGCAGCTCCAAGAAGCGCAACCGCGCCCGAGGCAACCGCAACCGCCGGTCGGGCTCGCGCAAGTCGGGCGCCGGCTTCTGGGGCGACCCGGCCACCCTGCCCGAGCCACAGTCGGACGTGCGCATCACCGACGACCCGTCCGCCGTCGCGCGCTCGCTGGGCCCCGCGCCCCTGCCGGGCCACGAGCAGATCGCCCAGAAGTACTTCGAGCTCGTCTACGACCGGGCGGTCACGATGGCCGGCGCGCTCGCCGCTGCTGGCGGCCTGATCGACCCCGACGCCCTCGCCGAGGAACTCGCGGACTGACCTCGACACACCCGGAGCGACCGTGAACCCCCTCCTCGACGACCGTGACGTCGACTTCGTGCTCCATGAGGTCCTCGACACCGTCGCGCTCACGACCCTGCCCGTGTTCGCGGACCACTCCCGCGACACCTTCGACTTCGTGCTGGACAGCGCGCGTCGGCTGGCTCGCGAGCACCTGTTCCCGGCCTACCGCGCGCTCGACGAGGAGCCGCCCACCTTCGAGGACGGACGCATCCGGGTGCACCCGGTGCTGCACGACCTCCTCCGGCGCATGGTCGACCTCGGACTCGTCAACGCGTCCCGCCCCTACGACGTGGGCGGCCAGCAGGTCCCGATGACGGTGACCGTGGCGGCGCACGCCTACCTCATGGCCGCCAACCTGTCGGCGTTCGGCCACGTGGGCCTGACGACCGGGGCCGCGCACCTGATCGAGGAGTTCGGCAGCGACGAGCTGCGCGAGCGGTTCATGGCGCCGATGTACGAGGGCCGGTGGACCGGGACGATGGCGCTGACCGAGCCGCACGCCGGTTCGAGCCTGGGGGATCTCGCGACGTCGGCCACACCCGCGGGCGACGGGACGTATCGCATCCGTGGCTCCAAGATCTTCATCTCGGGCGGCGACCACGACCTGACCGAGAACGTCGTGCACCTCGTGCTGGCACGGATCGACGGGGCGCCGGCCGGCACCCGCGGGATCTCGCTGTTCGCCGTCCCGCGCGAGCGCCCCGAGGGCGATGGGCTCGTGCCGAACGACGTCGCCGTCGCCGGGATGATCCACAAGATCGGTTGGAAGGGCCTGCCGAGCCTTGCCCTGAACTTCGGCGAGCAGGGCGACTGCCACGGGTGGCTCGTGGGGGAGCCGGGGCGCGGCCTCGCGGCCATGTTCCAGATGATGAACGGCGCCCGCCTGATGGTCGGGCTCAACGGTGTCGCCACGGCGTCGGTCGCGTACCAGGAGTCGCTGGCCTACGCCCGCGAACGCACCCAGGGGCGCGCGGCCGACGGCTCCTCCGACGGTCCCGTCCCGATCATCGAACACGCGGACGTCCGCCGCATGCTGCTGCGCCAGAAGGCGATCGTCGAGGGTGGGTTCACACTGCTCGCCGTCACGGCCCACTGGGCCGACCTCGCCGAACACGCCACCGACGTCGACCTGAAGCGTCGTGCGGGGTTGCTGCTGGACCTGTTGACGCCCATCGCCAAGACCTTCCCGGCCGAGCGGGGGTTCGAGTCCAACGCCCTGGCCGTCCAGATCCACGGTGGCTACGGCTACTCCAGCGAGTACCTGCCCGAGGCGTGGCTGCGGGACCAGAAGCTGAACTCGATCCACGAGGGGACCACGGGCATCCAGTCCCTGGACCTCATGGGGCGGCGTGCCATGGCGGGCGGCGGTGCCGCCATCGCCACGTTCCTCGACGAGGTCCGGGGGGCCATCGCCCGCGCCGAGGCCGCCGGTGTGCGGCCCGAACTCGGCGCAGCCCTCGACGCCGCCGCGGCGCGGGTGGCTGAGGTGACGGCGGCGGCCGGGGCGCGCGGTGCCGGTGGTGACGTGGCCGGCATGCTCCGCCACAGCGCGGACTACCTCGACATGTTCAGCGTCGTCGCGGTCGCCTGGCAGCACCTGCTGCGAGCCGCGGCCGCGGCCGAACGCGACGAGCCCGAGTCGGCGTTCGTGCAGGGTGTCGCGGCGACCACGGACTACTGGTTCGCGACGGAGGTGCCACGCGTCGACGCGCTGGCCACGCGCATCCTGTCCGGCGAGGACTCGTACGCGCGGATGCAACCCGACTGGTTCTGACCCGACGGGTCGGGTCAGCCGACGAGGTCGCGCAGTCCCGCTCCGGCCGAAGGGCCGTCGTCCGCGCTCGACGTACAGGCCGCACCGAGGAGTCCGACGCCGATGCCACCACGCAGTGCGAGTGCGACCACCCGTCGTCGGGTCAGATCCGGCAGGGCCATCTCCTCGTCCTGCGTCATCGGCAGAGCACGTACCGCCTAGTATCCGTCCGGCGCAGCGGGATCGGAGTGCGCATGGGCCATCGGGTCGTCATCTCTGTGCTCGTCGTGGGACTGCTCGGGGGGGTGCCCGCAGCCTGGGGCCAGTCCGCCGACGGTCGCTTCCCGAGCGAGGATCCCGACGTGCGGGTCGGGACGCCGAACGACCCGAAGTTCGACTGCAACGAGCCGGACGACGAGGACGACGGCGTCCGCTGCTCCAGCGTGTTCGACGAGCAGTGGCAGCTCCTCGGGTTCGGCCCGTCGTCCACGTCGTTGACGGCCTTCTACAAGGACCTCGAGCGACTCGGGCAGCCGCAGGTGTCGGGCGTGTCGGCGGACCGGGCGTGGAAGACGACGACCGGCTCGCCCCAGGTCGTGATCGCCGTCACCGACACCGGGGTGCGCTGGGACCGCGAGGACCTGCGCACGAAGATCTTCCTGAACATCGGTGAGCTGCCCCTGCCGGCCGGTTCGGACAGCTACGACGCCGACGGCGACGGTGCGGTCACGGCCGACGACTGGGCCGACGACCCGCGCGTGTCCGACACGAACGAGACCGGCGTCGTGGACGGCCAGGACCTGATCCGCGCCTTCAGCGACGGGGTGGACGACGACGACAACGGCTACGTCGACGACATCGCCGGTTGGGACTGGCTCAACGACGACAACGACCCGGACGACACCTCCAGCGTCTCCTCGGCCCGCAACCACGGCTCGGGGCGCATGGAGGAGGCGGCCGAGCTGACCAACGAGGGCGTCAGCGGTGCCGGCGTCTGCCCGGACTGCCGCGTGCTGCCGCTGAAGGTCTGGGACTCGTTCGTCGTCCCCGGTGACAACTGGGCGCAGGCGACCGTCTACACCGCCGACATCGGCGCACACGTCCAGGTGGCCGCCAACGGCGTGCTCGGCAACTCGCACACCATGCAGGCTGCCAACCGCTACGCGTACGACCACGGCGTCGCGTTGATGCACGTGTCGTCGGACCTGAACACGGCCAACCACAACTACCCGACCAACTACCCCGAGTCGATGTTCATCAACGGGTGCGTGTCGGACGTCGACGGACTCGGCGCGGGCGGCAACGAGTTCTTCAGCGGCCTCGGGGACTTCGGGCTGCCCTCGGACACCCCGGTCTCCACCTGGTTCCGTCAGGGCAACCTGACCCAGTACGGCGCCCACGCGCACGTGTGCTTCATGGGGTCCACCGGGTCGCAGGCCACTGGGCAGGCCGGGGGTGGCGCCGGCCTGGTGATCTCCCGCGGGCTGGAGGTCGCCGACGAGATCGGCGGGCCGCTGTCCGCCAACGAGGTCAAGCAGATCCTCACGATGACGGCCGAGGACGTCCTCCCCGAGAACACCATCGGCCTGGGGATCCCGGACCCCGCAGCCGAGGGCTGGGACGAGTACTTCGGGTACGGCCGCGCCGACCTCGGGGCCGCCGTCGAACGCGTCACGGCAGGCCGCATCCCGCCGGAGGTGCTGATCGAGGACCCGGCGTGGTGGCACCTGCTCGACCCGATCGCGCAGCCGACTGTCCCGGTCGTGGCCCACGTCGCGGCGCCGCGTTCCTCCGGGTGGACCGCCGAGGTGGCCTGGGGGCCGGGCGTCCAACCGGCCGAGGACGACTTCACCGTCATCGGCACGCCGTCCGGCACGGCTGCGCTCGACGGGACCCTCGCCGAGCTCGACATGGCAGACGTCGCCGCGGCCCTCCCGGGCGCTGCCGAGGGCACCCCGCCCGCCGATCCCAACGCCTACGTCTTCACGGTCCGCGTCCGCGTCACCGACGCCGACGGCAACGTCGGCGAGGACCGGCGCGCCTACTTCGCCTTCCACGACCCGGACCAGCCCGACGGCTGGCCGCGCTTCGTCGACAGTGGCGGCGAGTCGTCGCCGATCGCGTGGGACCTCGACGGCGACGGCACCCTCGAGGTCATCGAGGCCGACAGCTCCGGTCGGGTGACCGCGACGTCCTACGACGGCACGCCCAGCGCCGCGTTCAACGGCGGCGAGCCGTGGACGTTCCCGCCGGCGTTCAACCACCACCCGGGCTCGCCCGGCTTCCGGGACGGGGCGGTGCCCCCGCCGTCCCAGCAGGGGCGCACCCCTGCCGTGGCCGACCTCGACGGCGACCTGGCTCCCGAGCTGGTCGTCGCATCCGCCGACGGGCGGATCTGGGCGCTCGATGCCGACGGCACGACGCTCGACGGCTGGCCGGTGTCGGTGGACCCGGACCTGTCCGCCGAGGCGATCCAGTCGCCCGACCTGCACGTCAAGCGTGGCTTCATCGCCAGCCCGACGATCGCCGACCTCGACGCCGACGGTGACCTCGAGGTCGTCGCGGCGGCGTTGGACGGGCACGTCTACGTCTGGCACCACGACGGCGCGCCGGTCGCCGGCTTCCCGGTGCTGATGCTGGAGGAGGGCGCCAGCGGTGGGGAGCTCATCGCGACGCCGACGATCGCGGACCTCGACGGCGACGGCGACCTCGAGGTCGTGGTCATGTCGAACGAGGTGCACGGTGCGATCCAGCCGAGCCTGCCCGGTTCGCTCGAGGACGTGCAGGCCAGTGTCGGCGGGCTCGTGCTGAACCTGCTGGCGAACGCGATCGGTGGGTCGACGCGCCTCCACGCAGTGGACCACACGGGTGCGGCCGTGGACGGCTGGCCGGTGGCGATCAACTCGGTCCTGCCGGACGTACTCCCGCTCGTCGGCCCCTCCCACATCGCGGTGGCCGTGGACGTGGACGGCGACGGCGACGACGAGGTCATCGCCTCGGCAACGGCTGGCGACACCACCCTGTTCGACGGTGACGGGGCGACCCTGTCCGTGATGCCCGCGACCGGGGTCGTCGGCACGGCCGGTGACCCCACGCAGATCCTGAACCTGTTCGAGTACCTCGCAGTGGGCGACCTCGGCGGCGACGGGACGATCGACGCGACCAAGATCGGCCTGACCGCCTCGGGCGCGGTCAACCTGCTGATCGCGGGCCAGAACCTGCCGTTCAACCATGTCGTGCAGGCGTGGGACATCGGTGCGGCGACGGCCGTCCCCGGCTATCCGACCGTCCACGACGACTTCGGGCTGCTGTCGCGACCGGCCGTTGCCGACGTCGACGGCGACGGCGGCGCCGAGGTCGTGGCGGCCAGTGGCCTCTACCTCATCCGCGCCTACGGGGCCTTCGGCCAGGAGGTCGAGGCGTTCCCGAAGCTCACGGGCGGCTGGACCTACGCCGTCCCGTTGATCGCGGACCTCGACGGTGACGGTGACGTCGAGCTGGTCGGCTCGACGCGCGAGGGCTGGCGGCACCTGTGGGACCTCGACTCGCCCACGAGCCGGGCGTCCGTCGGGGAGT
>JBFJMP010000050.1:0-9762 GCA_041633895.1 Nitriliruptoraceae bacterium | reverse complement strand
GGGCAACGGCTGTGTGATCAAGCCGGCCCAGACGACGCCGTTCACCGCGCTGTGGATCGTGGACCTGTTCAAGGAGGCCGGCCTGCCCGGCGACCTCCTCACCGTGGTCACCGGACGCGGCTCGGTCATCGGGTCGCCGCTGATCGCCCGGTCCGACTTCGTCACGTTCACCGGGTCGACCGAGGTGGGTCGCTCCGTCGCCGAACAGGCCGGCGAGCGCCTGATCGGTTGCGCCCTCGAACTGGGCGGGAAGAACGCGATGCTCGTCCTCGAGGACGCCGACGTCGACAAGGCCGTCGACGGCGCCATCCGCGGATGCTTCGCCTCGGCCGGTCAGCTGTGCATCTCGATCGAGCGCCTGTTCGTCCACGCGTCGATCCTCGACGAGTTCACCCGGCGCTTCGTCGCGGCCGTCGAGGACCTGGTGCTCACCCCCGCACTCGAGTGGGGCGGGGACATGGGTTCGCTGCAGTCGCGCTCGCAGCTCGAGACGGTCACCCGCCACGTCGAGGACGCCCGGTCCAAGGGCGCGACGATCCTGACCGGGGGCGTGCCCCGCCCCGACCTCGGCCCGCTCTTCCACGCCCCGACCGTGCTCACGGACGTGACCGAGGACATGACGGTGTCGTCCGAGGAGACCTTCGGCCCGGTCGTGACGATCTACCCCTTCACGAGCGAGGACGAGGTCGTCGCACGCGCCAACGACTCGGTCTACGGGCTGAACGCCTCCGTCTGGACGAGGGACACACGCCGCGGCGCC
Source organism: Nitriliruptoraceae bacterium (assembly GCA_041633895.1). Lineage (GTDB taxonomy): Bacteria > Actinomycetota > Nitriliruptoria > Nitriliruptorales > Nitriliruptoraceae > JBFJMP01. The sequence goes on along the minus strand of JBFJMP010000050.1, from coordinate 9,002 downwards.
CGCATCGCCGCCCGCATCCAGTCCGGGACCGTCAACGTCAACGACAGCTACGCCGCGACGTGGGGGTCGACGGACGCGCCGATGGGTGGGTTCAAGGACTCGGGGCTCGGACGGCGCCACGGCCGCGAGGGGATCCTCAAGTACACCGAGGTCCAGACCATCTCGGTCCAGCGCGGGTTCCCGGTCGGGACGATGCCGTTCCTCGACCAGGAGGCGACGGCGAAGGCGTTGACCACCGCGCTGCGCATCCTGCACCGGATCCCCGGCCTGCGCTGACGCCACCCGCCCCGCCCCGCGCCACCCGTCCCACCCCCTCCCCATTCCGACCAAGGTGCTCCCATGGCGACCGACACGATCTTCTTCACCGGCTTCCCGGGCTTCCTCGGGGTCTCGCTGCTGCCGCGCGTGCTGCACCGGTCGCCTGACGCCGAGGCGGTCTGCCTCGTCCAGGACCGCTTCCTCGACGTGGCGCAGCGGGCCGTCGCCGACATCGAGAAGGCCGACGCCGACCTCGTCGGTCGGATCCGGCTCGTGACCGGGGACATCACCGCCCCGGACCTGGGGCTGGGTGCGGGCCTGGTCGAACTTGCCGCGACCACGACCGAGGTGTTCCACCTCGCGGCGATCTACGACCTCGCGGTCGAGCGGGACTTCGCCATGCGGGTCAACGTCGACGGGACGCGCCACGTCACCGACTTCGTGCGTCGCTGTGACAACCTGCGGCGCTACCAGTACGTGTCGACCTGTTACGTGTCGGGGCGCCACGCCGGGCCGTGGGGCGAGGACGACCTCGTCGTGCCGGGCCAGGTGTTCGCCAACAACTACGACGAGACCAAGCACCTCGCCGAGGTGATCGTGCGCGAGGCGATGGCCGACGGCGTCCCGGCCACGATCTATCGCCCCGCCGTGGTCAACGGCGACTCGACGACCGGTGCGACCCAGAAGCTCGACGGCCCGTACTACGTCGCGAAGCTGCTCCTGAAGCAGCGCGGTCCCGTCGCCTTCATGCCGGTGGTCGGGCGCCCCGACGCCTTCCGGTTCAACCTCGTCCCCCGTGACTTCGTCGTCGACGCGATCGCCGAGCTGTCGGGGCGCGACGACAACGCCGGCACGTGTTACGCGCTCGCGAACCCGAACCCGCCGACCGTGCGCGAGATGATCGACCTGTTCGCGGCGGCATCGGGCAAGCGCGTCGTCAAGGTGTGGCTGCCGGAGGGGCCGGCGACCGCCCTGCTGGAACGCGTCGGGCCGATGCAGCGGATGATGGAGTTCCCGGCCGAGGCCGTCCCGTACTTCACGCACCCGACCCACTACCTGTCGGACAACACCCAGCGCGACCTCGAGGGGACCGGGATCACCGTGCCCGCGAACGAGGACTACATCCCGCGTCTGGTCGAGTTCACGCGCGAGCACCTCGACATGACCTCGTCCGCGATGGCCTGACGTCCGACGCGCGTAGACTCGGGACCGTCTCCCCGCCATGACGCTCCCCAGACTTCAGGGCTGACCATGCCTCGCCTCGCCATCGACGTCCTCCTCAAGCACGAGATCCTCGACCCGCAGGGTCGCGCGGTCGAGCGTGCCCTTCCCGGTCTCGGCTACGAGGGCGTGCAGGACGTGCGTGTCGGCAAGCACCTCGAGCTCGACGTCGACGCGGACGAGGCCGACCTGCCCGACCTCGTCGAGCGCCTCTGCAAGGACTTCCTCACCAACCCGGTGATCGAGTCCTACACGTGGCGCGTGATCACGGACGCCGAACGGGCCGACGCGGTCTCGTGAGCCCCCGTGCCGACAGGGTGAGGCGCAACAAGGTCAGTCCGGGCGGCGTCGGTGACGGCCTGCCCGCGATGCCGGACGGCGAGCCGTTGCTCGCCCGGTGGTTCGTGCTGGCGATGATCCCACTGGTCATCGGGGCGATCGTCGTGACGATCCTGATGTTCGTCGCGATCGCGCGCGAGCCGATCGGGGTCGCGGAGCGTCGTCCGCCGGGCACCGCCGAGGTCACCCACGAGCGTGGCCAGGCCGTGCTCGCCGAGGACGAGACCGCCGACCTCGGTCCGGGATGCGCCGACGAGATCGAACTGATCGGCGACACCGGCGGACGCGCCACGGGCGACCGGGTGCTGCGCGCCGTCTGCTCGCTGCTGTCCACCGGCGACTACCCCGACGCCGAGGTCGGCCTGGACCGATGGGCCGAGCTCGACGGCGTGCTGCGCATCGCCGTGTTCGAGGCGACGGGGGTCGAGGCGACGTCGCGGGTCGAGCGCGGGGCCGTGGTCATGGAACTCAACCCGCGCTTCCAGTTCGAGGACGCGGCGCGCGCCGCACCGATGGTCCTGCACGAACTCGTCCACCTCGCAGGCGCCTGGCCGGGCACGGCGGTCAGCGCCGAGACCGAGCTCGCTGCGATGCGGGTGCAGGCGGCCGCGTGCGACGCCATCGCCTTCGGTGACAACCCCCCGCGGGGGTGCGGCGATGCGCGGGAACTGCTCGCCGCGGATGACCCGCTCGGCCTGCTGGTCGAGGCTGGGTATCGTCCCGAGTGAGCGCCCCGCCCGCACGGCGCCCCGATCGTGGCCATCGCGCCGCACGTGTCCCCACCCAGCCAGGAGATCCGCTGTGAAGGTCGGCGTCGTCACGTTCCCCGGTTCGCTCGACGACCACGACGCGCAGCGTGCCGTCGAGGTCTGTGGCGGCGACGCCGTGCAGGTCTGGCACGCCGACACGTCCGTGGGCGACGTCGACGCGATCATCCTCCCCGGCGGGTTCAGCTACGGGGACTACCTGCGCTGTGGCGCGGTCGCCCACCGCGCCCCGATCATGGGCGCCATCGCCGACTTCGCCCGTGACGGTGGGCCGGTGCTCGGCATCTGCAACGGCTTCCAGGTGCTGTGCGAGGCGGGCCTGCTGCCGGGCGCCCTGCTGCGCAACGCCGGCCTGCGGTTCGTGTGCCGCTCGGTCGACCTCGTGGTCGAGAACCGGGACACGCCGTGGACCCGAGGGTTCGCCGACGCGGGCCCGGTCAGTGTCCCGATCAAGAACGGCGAGGGGCGCTACTACGCCGACGCCGCGACGCTCGACGCGCTCGAGGCCAACGGCCAGGTCGTGTTCCGCTACGCGGATGGCGACAACCCCAACGGCAGCGAACGCGACATCGCCGGCATCTGCAACGAGGCGGGCAACGTCGTCGGCCTGATGCCGCACCCCGAGCACGCGGTGGACGCGCTGCTGTGGGCGGGCGACGAGGCCCGACCGATGTTCACCGGCCTCGTGCAGGCCCCCGCGGCGGTCTGAGGCCAGACCCCCCGGCAGTAGGCTCACCCTCCAGTTCCCGTACCGAGGCCCGACGCGTGTCCGACGCCCCGACCTTCCCCGCGAACGAGACGCTGACCGACGAGCGTGCCCGTGAACTCGGTCACGAGCTCGGCCTGCGCGGCGACGAGTACGACGACCTCGTCGCGACCCTCGGACGCGTTCCGACGGTGTCCGAGCTGGGCATGTACTCGGTGATGTGGTCCGAGCACTGCTCCTACAAGTCGTCCAAGGTCCACCTCAAGACCCTGCCGACCGAGGCGTCGTACGTGCTGGTCGGCCCGGGCGAGAACGCCGGCGTCGTGGACGTGGGAGACGACCTCGCGGTCAGCTTCAAGATCGAGTCGCACAACCACCCGAGCTTCGTCGAGCCGTACCAGGGCGCCGCGACCGGCGTGGGCGGCATCCTCCGCGACATCTTCACCATGGGTGCGCGCCCCATCGCCGTGATGGACCCGCTGCGCTTCGGTGATCCGTCACGTGACGGGGAAGGTGTCCAGTCCGCCGACCTGCAGCGCCACATCATCGACGGCGTCGTGCGGGGCGTCGGCGGCTACGGCAACTGCGTCGGCGTGCCCAACATCGGCGGCGAGACGGTCTTCGACCCGCGCTACGCCGGCAACCCGCTCGTCAACGTGCTCGCCATCGGCGTCATGCGCAAGGACCGCCTCCAGCTCGCCAAGGCCGAGAACGTCGGTGACGTCGCCGTGCTGCTCGGCTCCGCGACCGGGCGCGACGGCATCGGTGGTGCCAGCGTGCTCGCGAGCCAGGAGTTCGACGAGGGCCTCGAGGCCAAGCGCCCCAACGTCCAGGTCGGCGACCCGTTCGCCGAGAAGCTGCTGATCGAGGCCTGCCTCGAGCTGTACGACCGCGACCTCATCGCCGGCATCCAGGACATGGGGGCGGCCGGCATCGCCTGCTCGACCTCCGAACTCGCGTCCGCCGCCTCGATGGGCATGGACGTCGACCTCGACAAGGTCCACCTGCGCGAAGCCTCCATGGAGTCGTGGGAGATCCTCTGCTCCGAGTCGCAGGAGCGCATGCTCGCGCTGTGCTCGCCGAATGACCTCGACGACGTGCTCGCGGTGGCCGACAAGTGGGGCGTGCCCGCCTCGGTGGTCGGCACGGTCGTGGAGGGCGACAACCTCGTGCTGCGCCGCAACGGCGAGGTCATCGCCGACCTGCCGGCCCGCTCGCTGGCCGACGACGGCCCGACCTACAACCGCCCGATGCAGCGCCCCGACTGGCAGGACGCGTACGAGTCGATCGACGCCGAGCACCCCGAGGTCCCCGGCCTCGGTGGCGTCGACGGCGACCTGCACGCCTTCGTGCTGGACTTCCTCGCGGGGCCCAACCTCGCCTCGGCGCGCTGGGTCACCGAGCAGTACGACTCGATCGTGCAGGGCGGCACCGTGCTCGGCCCGGGCATGGGTGATGCGGGCGTCGTCCGCCTGCCCGGCTCGAACCGCGCCGTCGCCTGCGCGACCGACGGCAACGGCCGCTGGTGCGAACTCGACCCCCGCGAGGGCACGCGCCGGGTCGTCGCCGAGGCGTTCCGCAACGTCGCGTGCGTCGGGGCGCGTCCGCTCGCGACCACCAACTGCCTCAACTTCGGCAACCCCGAACGCCCCGAGATCATGTGGCAGTTCGCCGAGTCGATCGCCGGGATGCGCGAGGCCTGCGAGACGCTGAGCGTCCCGGTCACCGGCGGCAACGTGTCGCTCTACAACGAGACCCGCCTCGACGGCGAGAGCCAGCACATCTGGCCCACCCCCGTCATCGGCATCCTCGGCCTGCTCGAGCACGCCGAGGACGCGGTCGGCCTCGGGTTCCAGGACGAGGGCGACGTCGTCTTCATGATCGGCGCCCCGACCGCGCCGGGCCTCGCGGGGTCCGCGCTGCAGTACCACCTCGACCTGCCGCTGGGAGGGACGCTGCTGCCCGTCGACCTCGCGATGGAGGCGGCGCTGGGTGAGGTGCTCCACGTCGCCGCGCAGCAGGGCCTGCTGCAGTCCGCGCACGACGTCGGCCAGGGCGGCCTGATCGCCTGCCTCGCCGAGTCGAGCACCGCCGGCGGCATCGGCGGCACCTTCTCGGCCGTCGAGGGCGTCGACGACGTCCAGGCGCTGTTCTCGGAGAGCCCCGGTCGCGTCGTGGTCAGCGTCGCGTCCCGCAACGTCCGCGCGTTCGCCCAGCTGTGCCAGGACGCCGAGGTGCCCCTGCGCGACGCCGGCACGGTCGGCGGCCAGCGCATCGTGGTCGAGGGGCTCGTCGACCTCGGCCTCGACGAGGTGACCGCGGCCCGTCAGGGCACGCTCGCCGCGCTGTTGGACTGAATCCGGGCGTTGTGACCGGATTGTCCGTGCGACGTGTGCGCAGGGTTCGATCCGGGCCGCGGTTGGGGTCCGAACGGGTGGTGATCGAGCGGACACGGTCGTGTCACCCGTTCGTCACGTTCGGTCGTCACCCTCGTTCATGGAGCCGGACCACTGCCCGCCCACCAGTCGGATGACCACCCCGCCACCCTCACGACCTGAGGACGGGGACGGCGCTGACACTGGATGACCACTCCCCATGAGCCTTCCGAGATGAGCACCCCGACCTCCGCACTGCTGGTGAACCCGGCACGAGGTGTGCGTCGCATGTTGGAACGCGTCGAGCTCCGCCTCCGTGGCGACGACCGTCCCGACGATCCGGGCCGACTCGACGTCGTGGCGGCGCGCCCCCTCGAGATCGACGACACGGCCGAGCTGCTCCGTCCGGGCGGCACCGAACCCGCCGCCGACCGGGCCCGGCGTCAGGCCCTGGCCTACCTCGAGCGCCGTCGCCGCAAGCTCGCCGTCGAACTCGACGAGGCCAACTGACCCGCGGTCCGGGGCCACGGGCCCGACGGCGGCCGGACCGCGCAGGTCGTCACGTGCCGCGTCCGTCGTTCCGTACACTCGAGGCGATCAGGCTGTCCGCCCCGTCCGACGTCAGGGTTGCAGACGTGTCCGTCTCCGACGACTCCGCCCACGGGCTGGGTGCGGCACCGCAGGGGTCATCCCCGACCGCGCCCCCGGCCGTGCTCCCGCTGCACCCCGACACCGACCTGCGCACCCTCGCCGAGGGGCCGCGCGAGGAGTGCGGGGTCTTCGGCATCTACGCGCCCGGCGAGGACGTCGCGACCCTGACCTACTACGGGCTGTACGCGCTGCAGCACCGCGGGCAGGAGTCGGCCGGCATCGCCGTGTCCGACGGCGATCGCATCGTGGTGCACAAGGACATGGGCCTGGTCAACCAGGTGTTCACGCCCAACGGGCTCGCCGCGATGAACGGCACGTTGGCCATCGGCCACACCCGCTACTCGACGACCGGGTCGTCCAGCTGGGCGAACGCGCAGCCGCAGTACCGCGAGACCCCGACCGGCGGCGGGATCGCGCTGGGCCACAACGGCAACCTCGTCAACACCGCCGAGCTGGCACGTCGCGTCGACAGCGTGACGATGAACGACTCCGGCCTGATGGCCGAGCTCATCGCCCGAGAGGCCGACCTGTCGGTCGAGGAGGCCATCGCCCGGATCGCGCCGACGCTGCACGGCGCCTACTCCGTGGTCGCGATGGACGAGGACCGCATCTACGCCTTCCGTGACCCGAACGGGGTCCGTCCGTTGCTGATCGGTCGCATCCCCAAGGGTGGTTGGGTCGTCGCGTCCGAGACCTCCGCGCTGGACATCGTCGGGGCGGTCTACGTCCGCGACGTCGAGCCCGGCGAGCTCGTCATCCTCGACGAGCACGGCATGCACCACCGGACCTTCGCGGAGGCCACCCCGAGCCACTGCCTGTTCGAGTGGGTCTACCTCGCCCGCCCGGACCAGCGCCAGGACGGCCGCAGCGTCGCGTTCGCGCGCCGCGAGATGGGGCGCGTGCTCGCCCGCGAGGCGCCGATCGACGCCGACCTCGTCATCTCGGTGCCGGACTCGGGGCGTGACGCCGCCGCGGGGTACGCCGCCGAGTCGGGGCTCCCGTTCGCGGACGGCCTCGTCAAGAACCGCTACGTCGGCCGCACCTTCATCCAGCCGACCCAGACCCTGCGCCAGCTCGGGATCCGCCTGAAGCTGTCGCCGGTCCGCGAGATCATCGAGGGCCGCCGCCTGGTCGTCGTCGACGACTCGATCGTCCGCGGCAACACCTCCCGCCAGCTGGTCGCGATGCTGCGGTCGGCCGGGGCGACCGAGGTGCACCTGCGCATCTCCTCACCCCCGATCGCCAACCCCTGCTACTACGGGATCGACATGGCGACGCGGGCCGAGCTGATCGGGGCGGACCTCACCGTCGACGAGATCCGCGACTACATCGGTGCCGACTCGCTGCACTACATCACCCTCGACGGGCTGGTCAGCTGCACGCCCACAGCACGCGACAACCTGTGTCGGGCCTGCTTCGACGGCGAGTACCCGATCGAGGTCCCGGGTGAGCACGTCGACCTCGCCCAGACGAAGTTCGAGTTCGACACCGTCTGAGCGCGCACGGCCTGGGTGCATCGAGTGACCACTACGGTCAGTTTCTGCACCCAAGGTCCGGCGCGCCCCACGGTTGGGTGCATCGAGTGACCAGTACGGTCGGTTTCTGCGCCCAACGGTTTGGCCGATGACGCCATGTCATGATGTTTCGTTCAGTTCTGTTGGTCTTCAACGGCGCCCTTGCGCCAATATTCAGGAAGAAAGCGCTGGCCTTCCGTTATCCCAACTGTTAGGGTCCCGTCGCCAGACGTGAATCTGACATTCTGGGAACCCCCTTGGCGACGTGGACCGGATCGATGCACCCCCCAGCGGGGTGCGAGGCATGAGCGCCCCGACGTCGGCGGGAGCCCCGGTCCTGTCCATCCGTGACCTCGTGACCGAGTTCAGCACGCCGACGGGCCCGGTCCGGGCCGTCGACGGACTCACCCTCGACGTCCACCCCGGCGAGATCCTCGGCGTCGTCGGAGAGTCGGGGTCGGGCAAGAGCATCTCGATGCTGTCCGTGCTCGGCCTCGTCCCCAAGCCAGGGCGCGTGGTCGGGGGGGAGGTCCTGCTCGACGGGCGGAACCTGCTGGACGAGTCGCCGGACCGCCTCCGGGAGGTTCGTGGCAGCGACATCGCCATGATCTTCCAGGACCCCATGACGTCGATGAACCCGGTGTTCACCATCGGTGACCAGATCTCGGAGGCGGTGCTCGCCCACCATCCCGATCGCGGTCGCGAAGCCGCGTGGGCACGCGCTGTCGAACTGCTCGGCCTCGTCGGCGTCCCCAGCCCGTCCGAACGCGCCGACCAGTACCCCCACGAGTTCTCCGGCGGGATGCGCCAGCGCGCGATGATCGCGATGGCGATGGCGAACCGCCCGCGCGTCCTGATCGCCGACGAACCGACGACGGCGCTGGACGTGACGATCCAGGCCCAGGTGTTGGATGTCCTGACCACGGCCCAGAGCGAGACCGATGCCGCCATGGTCCTCATCACCCATGACCTCGGACTGATCGCCGAGGTCGCGGACCGCGTCGTGGTGATGTACGCGGGCCGGGTCATCGAGTCTGCCGACGTCGTCGACATCTTCCACGCGCCCCGCCACCCGTACACGATCGGCCTGATGGGCAGCCTCCCGAAGCTGGAGGGCGACCGCGAGCCACTGCAGGCCATCCCCGGCAGTCCCCCGACGCCCACCGCGCTC
>JBFJMP010000049.1:0-9939 GCA_041633895.1 Nitriliruptoraceae bacterium | reverse complement strand
GGCGGCGTGGCCTCGACGACCTCGTCGACCGGCTCGTCCATCGCCTCGGCGACGGGCTCGTCCATCGCCTCTGCGACGGGCTCGGGGTCGGGGTCGGCCACGGGCTCGGGGGCGATCGGCTCGGACTCGGGCTCGGGCGCGGGCGCCGGGGTCGCGAGCGAGACCTTCACGTACGTCTCGAAGTGCAGTGGCACCTCGGCGAACACGCGCACGTCGTCCGCGCGTTCGTCGTTGCGCAGCACCTCCACGCGAGCAACGGCGGCATCGAGGTCAGCCACCTCTTCGGTGCTGAACTCGCCGGAGGTCGTGCGGAAACGGACAAGGTGCGACATGTCCTCACCTTTCGTGTCGGACCACCCCTGTCATCGGCAGGCGGGTGGGCCGACTTGACCCTCGACCGTGCAGCTCAGGCGCGACGCGTCTCGCGGACCACGAGGGCGGCCGTGACGGCGACCACCAGGCTGGCGACCCACGGCAGCAGGCCGCGGTCGTCGGTGGCGTCGACCTGCGCGGCCTGCGTCGGCGTCGGGGCGACGGACGGTTCGTCGGGCGTGGGCGAGGCGCTGGGGGTCGACGGGTCCGAGGACGCATCCGTGGCGGTCGGCGTCGGCTCGGGCGTGTCCTGCGACGGCGTGGGATCCGGCGAGGCGTCCAGTGACGGTGGCGTCGACGACGGGGTCGGCGACGGCGTGGGCGTGGCGCTCGCCGTGGGCGACGGGGCGTCGGTGGTGGTCTCGCTGGGTGTCGGGCTCGGGGCGGGGCCGCCGGCCGAGGCCGCGACCGCGAGGTCGATCAGGCCCTGGCCGGTCTCGCGGTCCGGACCCGGCGCCCCGATGTCCCGCGTCGTGGACCGGAGGCGCTCGACGGCGGCCGGTGCGTCCAGCCCGAGGCTGCGCAGGACGGCCAGCGCCCCCGCAACCTGCGGTGCCGCGAACGACGTCCCGTCGGCGATCCCGTAGTTGTGGGTCTGGGGGTCACAGGTCTCGCTGCCCTCGGGGCGGCACCACGTCGACACGATGTCCACGCCCGGCGCCATCAACAGGTCGTCGCGTCCCGTGTCCGAGAAGTCGGCGCGCTCGTCGTCGCGGTCCGTGGCCCCGACGAGCACGACGGGCGACGACGACGGGTAGTCGGTGAACGGACTGCCGGAGTTGCCGGCGGCGGCGACCACGACCACCCCGTTTTCCCAGGCGTACTGGACGGCTGCGGTCGGGGCGGACACGTTCACGAGGTCCTGCCCGGGCAGGCCGATGGCCGACTCGAGGCTGAGGTTGACGACGGTCGCGCCGTTGTCGACGGCCCACCGGATGCCCGCGTCGACGTCGCGCGACGTCCCCGAGCCCTCCTCGTCGAGGACGCGCACGGGCATGATCGCGGCGTCGGGCGCCACGCCGGCGACCCCGATGCCGTTGCCCTCGGTGGCGGCGATGACGCCCGCGACCATCGTGCCGTGGCCGAGGTCGTCCTGTGGGGTGTCGTCACCGTCGACGATGTCGCGGCCGATCACGTTGCCGTCGGCGTCGCGGAACAGGCGGTCCACCAGGTCGGGGTGGCCGAGGTCGATGCCCGAGTCGATGACCGCGACGACCTGCCCCGCACCGCGGGCGACCGCCCACGCCGACGGGGCGCCGATGCGGTCCAGACCCCACTGCTGGGGCCGGTACGGGTCGTCCATGGCGAACGCCGCGGTGAGCGGCAGGAGGGCCAACAGGCACCCCAGGAACGCAACCGAGGTGCGCCGTCGCAGTCGCGCGGCGGTGGACATCGTCATGGCCTTGGGAGAACGTGGTGGGTGGGCAGACGGTACCCCGCCGTTGGATCGGCGCCCGAGGTCAGTGGTCGCATCCCGGCCAGCGAACGTCGCCGTCCACGGTCGTCTCGCGCTTCCAGATCGGCACCCGGCGCTTGACCTCGTCGATGAGGTCACCGGCGGCCGCCAGTGCCTGGGAGCGGTGGGGCGCCGACGCGGCACAGACGATGCTGACCTCGCCGACCTCGAGGCGTCCGATGCGGTGCACGACGTGGACGGCGCGAACGGACGGGTGCGCGGCCGCGACGTCGGCGGCCACCTCGCGGAGTGCCACCTCCGCCCGGTCCTCCCACGCCTCGTACTCGAGGTGGTCGACGGCGGCCCCGTCGTGGTGGTTGCGGACCAGTCCGGTGAAGACGCCGATCCCCCCGCACTCGGGGTGGGCGACGTCGTCGTGCGCCGCGGCGACGTCGATCGGTTCGGTCGTGATCGAGGTCACCACGCGAACGCCGTCACGCGGCGGGTCGAGGGCGGGATCGCCGGTCGGTTGCGCGACGTCGGACGCCATCAGCCGTCCTCACGACGGTGCCGGCGGCGCGCCATCATGCCGAGTGCCAGTAGGCCACCGGCGGCCCCCAGCGACACGGTCGCTGCGCGGCGGACGGTGGCGCGGTTCGTGGTCACGGGCCCCACGACGATCCGGTCGCCCTGTTCGGCGGCGAGCAGCGCGAGCGCGTCACGGTTGCTGTGCTCGGCCCGCCACCCGGTGGCGACGAGGCGGTCGACGCTGACGACCCAGGGGTGCATGAGGTAGGCGAGGATCCCGATCGAGGTCTCGACCAGGCCCAGGCGCCGACCGCGTTCGAGGGCGGTGAACGCCACCTCCTCGGGGACCTCCATGTGACGGCGGTGCAGGATCGCGGCGATCTCGTCCTGCGACAGCCAGCCCTCGGCCGCGACGTTGTAGGCGCCGGGCAGGTCGTGCTCGACCGCGTGGACCACCGCGGAGGCGACGTCGTCGACGTGGACGAACTGCATCGGCGGCCGGTGCCCACGAACGCTGATGAGGCGGGGCGTCTGGAAGCCGCGGACGATGAAGTTGTCGACCCCCGACCCAAGGATCATCGCGGGGCGCAGGACGGTCGTGGTGACGTCGCCGTGGGCCTCGGCCCAGGCCGTGACCAGGCGGTCACCCTCAGCCTTCTGCTCGGCGTACGGGAAGTCGGGGTTGGCCCGCAGCGGCCGTTCCTCGGTCAGCGGGACCGGGTTGTCGGCGTGGGCGCCGTAGCTGACCACCGACGACAGGTGCACGACCTTCGTGGCACGTCCGGCCGCAGCGGCGGCCAGCACGTTGCGCGTCCCCTCGACGTTGACCTCCCGCATCGCCTCGATGTCGTCGAGTTCGTCGAGCTGTGCCGCGAGGTGCACGACGACGTCGGCGTCGGCGAGGGCGTCCTCGAGGCCCTGCGGGTCGCGGATGTCAGCGGCCCGGTACTGCAGGCCCGGGGCCGACTCGGCCGGTGGATGCACGTCCACGGCGACGACGTTCGGGGCGTCTGCCCGTGCGAGCAGGCGTTGGACGACGCGGCGTCCGACGAGGCCGGCTGCGCCCGTGATGGCGACGGTGGTCACGGCGATCCTTCAGTGGGGTCGACGCTGGTTGTCTGCGCCAGTCGAGCGTACTTCGTTCGCGTCGGCGGCTCGCGGGGGCGACCATGTGGCCAGTGTCGAACCTGCCCCTGTCCGCCGATCGCATGGGACACTGCCCGCATGAGCGATGACGACCCCTTCGAGTTCCTGCCCGACGAACTGCGCAACATGCTCGAGAGCCTCGGTGGTGCCGAGGCGATCGTGCCGCAGTTCCAGTCCATGATGTTCGGCGGTGGGGCCCCGACGGGCCCCGTCCACTGGGACCTCGCCCGGCGCATCGCGTTCCAGATCGCCGCGGAGGACGACCGCGACCCGACCCCGGACGAGGTCGAGGCCGCGACCAGCGCCCACCACCTCGCCGAACTGTGGCTCGACGAGGGCGACCTGCCGGCCCCGGCCGACATGGGGTCGTTCCTCGTCACGCGACGGACCGGTTGGGTCGATGCCGCACTGCAGTCGATGCGCCCCGTGGTCGAACCCGTCGCCGCTGCCTCCACACGCGCAATGACCGAGCTGGCCGCCGACCAGGGTGGCTTCGACGCCGCCGGCCTGCCGCCGGGGCTCAGCGAGCTCATGGCGGGCATGGACCTCGGCGCCATGATGCGTCCGGTCGCGGCGACCATGGCCGGGATGCAGGTCGGCCAGGTGGTCGGACAGCTCTCCCGCACGCTGCTCGGCCAGTACGACCTCGGCATCCCGACCGCCCCACGGGCGACGGCGATGCACCTCGCCGTCAACGTGCACGACGTCTTCGACGGCTGGGACCTCGACCCGCGCGAGGTCCAGATGGCGCTGGCGCTCCACGAGGGCGCACACCGCCGCCTGTTCCACGCAGTCCCGTGGCTGGAGGCGCACATCCACGGCCTCGTCGCCACGTTCGCGAACGGCACGCGCGTCGACCCCGAGCAGCTCCAGGGGATCGCCGAGGAGCTGATGCGGGGCGTCGATCCGGACGACCCGGAGGGCATGCAGGACGCGATGTCCCGCGCCGCCGAGTTCCGCCTCGAACCGACGGAGGACCAGCAGCGGGTGCTGCGCCGCCTGCAGGGCGTGGTCCTGCTCGTGGGTTCGTGGGCGCGTCACGAGGCCGCGCGCGCCGGGGCGAGCCGCCTCGGCAGCCTCGAACAGATCTCCGAGATCCTGCGCCGCCGCCGCGCGACCCACTCCGACGGCGAGGCGCTGCTCGCACGCCTGCTCGGCCTCGACCTCAAGCCCGACGACGAGTCGGTCGGGGACTCGTTCCTCGAGACGGTCAGCGCAGGACGGGGCACCGCCGGCCTGCGTGAGGCCCTGGCGCACCCCGAGAACCTGCCCGACCTCGACGAGTTGGCCGACCCCAGCCAGTGGCTGCTGCGCATGGCCGCCGCGGACTCGCTGCCGGACGACCCGTCGGCGCTGTTCGGCGACCTCGGCGACGCACCGGTGGAGGCATCGGCGGCCCAGCGGCTGGCCGAGCACGCCGATGGCGATCAGTCGATGCCGTCCGAGGACCCGGACGAGTCCGACGACGACTCGGACCCTTGGGCCTGAGCGAAGCGGACGCCCGCGAGGAAGCCCTTGGCGCGTTCCCCGTCCGGGTGGCGGGCGACCACGGCGTGGAACGCCGCGTCGTGGCGTGAATGCAGCAGGTGGGCCAGCTCGTGGATGAGCACGTGGTCCAGGACGTGGTCCGGGAACCGCTGCAGCTCGGCGCTGATCCGGATCGTGCCCTGTTCCGGCGTGCACGACCCCCAGCGTTGCCGCATGCGCGTGCTCCACGTCACCGACGTCGGTCGCACGCCGTCGACGTAGCGGTCGGCGAGGTCATGTGCGCGCGCCTCCAGCGCCGCGTCGCCGCCGGCGCGGCGTGCCCGGTCGGCGCCGGTCACGCGGTCAACCAGACGCGCCACCATCCGGTCGCGTTCGGCCTCCGTGATCCCGGCGGGCAGCTGCACCACGACCCGCCCGTCCTCGGCGCGGGCCGACGCCGTGCGGCGCCGTCGCGTGGAGTAGACGAGTTCCAGCGGGGGGCGCCCCGCGCGGGCGGGGACGTGTTCCGACCACCGCGCCATCGGTGCTCCGTGCAGGTCCGGGGCCACGGACGGTAGCGAGCGCTGGCGTGGCGCCCGACCGTCGTCCACAGCACCGGTCGGACGCGCACCACCGGGGCGGCCCGGCCACATGCTGCGCGCACGTCGCCCACCCCGCACGCGGCCACGACATCCACAGTTGTCCACAGACTGGGGACGACGCGACGACCTGTTTCCGCAGGTCAGGCAGGGCGCGCGATCGGCCGTCCACGGACCACACGGACCATCACCCGCAGGCTGCCCCGAGATGTCCACACCCTGTCCACACGCGCGGGCCAGGTTGTGCACAGCTTGCCCACACCCACCACTTGACCGACCCCCGGGGTCCCGGCCTACGTTGCGCAGGCGAGGTCCCCGGCGGGGCCGCATCCCACGGGGAAGGGGATGTGGCAACCGCTGGGGATCACGCGTTGGTCCTCGACACGCGACCCCGGTTCAGGCCTCGGCGGCGTCCGTGACCTCGTCCTCGGCCGGTCCCACCCAGCGGTACCAACCGGCGAGGTGAGCCACCTCCAGCCGACTCGACACGCCCAGGCGGGCCTCGAGCGCGGACAGCCGGCGCTTGACGGTCGACGGGCTCACGTGGAGCTCGTCGGCCATGGCCGCAACCTCGTACCCGCGGCACAGCAGGGTGACGAGGTCACGGTCCGCGCCATCGAGCGTCGGGGCCTCCGCGGGCGCCGCGGTGTCGCTCCACCGGGCCGCGAGCTGGCCGAGCAGGGCGGCCGGAGCCACGCCCCCACCGTCGATGATGGTCTGCAGCGGCGCGACCAGGCCCGCCGGGCCGAGGGTCTTCGGCAGGAACGCCGACGCACCGGCTGCCAGGGCCTCGATCACCGTGGGGACGTCCGCATCACCGGACACGGCGACCACCCGGCACTGCGGGCGCGCGGCCCGGATCTGGCGGATCGCCTCGACGCCGCCCGGTGGGGGCATGTGGAGGTCGACGAGGGCAAGGTCGGCCTGCTTGGCCTCGACCAGCGCCACCGCATCGGCGGCGATGGTCGTTGCGCCGACCACGTCGAAGCGGCCACCTGCCTGTTCCGACAGGACGGCTTCGATGCCCGCCCCGACCAGTGCGTGGTCATCGATGATGACGGTACGAACACTCACCTCGAACCCCTTCCCGCGGCGACGGCGTCAGCCCACCGCACCGTGACTCGTGTGCCATCCCCGTGGGCGTGGACCATCACCGCTCCTGCGGACCGTATCGCGATGCGTTGCGCGATGACGAGAGATGCACCCGCGGTCCCGTCCACGATCCGGACCGGATCGGTGCGGGCAGGATCGGGCGCCGGGCCGTCGTCGTCGACCACGACCACGACGGTGGAATCCCGGTGGTCGGTGCGCACCCGAACACGGCGGGGTCCCGCACCCTCGGCGAGGGCGTGGGACACCAGGTCGTCGAACAACGCGCGCACCGTCGACGGCGACAACGGCAGCGCCCCGACCTCGGCGTCGAGGTCGTCGCCGGGACGGGCCAACTCGCCCCACACCTCGTCGAGGAGGGTCCGCGCCGTGGCGGCATCGACGCTGCCCACCTCGAGCGGCGTGCGGAGCGCCGCACCGATCCGCAGCGCGATCTCGTGGACGCGGGTGGCGCCCTCGCGAGCCACGCCCCGTCGACGATCGGCGTCGGGACCGGCGGCGTCGGTGACGACAGCGGCCATCATCGACATCGGCGTCGCGATGTCGTGCACCAGCGCATGCGCAAGGCGCTCCTCGAGGTCGGGCAGTGTCACCATCGTCGGCTCGTCGACGTCAGCCCTCCGCTACGTTCCGTGGTGTCGAGCGTAGGAGCAGACGCGATGACTTCGGGGCAGGGTGCACGCGTTCTCGTGGCCGACGACGACCCGATGGCCCGGGAACTCGCCGAGCTCGTGGTCAGCGGGGCGGGCGGCACCGTGGTCGCTGCGCTCGCCGACGGCACCGAGGTGCTCACGTGGGTCCACGACGTGGACGTGCTCCTGCTCGACGTGCACATGCCCGGCCCGCCGCTGCCGGACCTCGTCGCCGCGGTACGTGCGGCGAACCCGCGTGCCCGCGTGGTCGTGCTGACATCGGTGACCCAGGACGAGGTGGAGCAGCTGCGTCACACCATCGACGTCGACGACGTCGTCACCAAGGGCGATGCAGCCGCGCTGGGTGCCGCACTCCGCGGCGTGCCCCAGGCCTGACTCCTCGTTCAGGCGAGGCGTTCGAGCGTGACCTGGCCGACGCCTGCGGTCCGGATGCCGATGGCCTCGGCGGCTGCCCGCGACAGGTCGATCTCGCGGTTGCCGACGTACGGACCGCGATCGGTGATCGTCACGACGACGCTCCTGCCGGTGGCGACCGACGTCACCCGCACCTGCGTGCCGAAGGGCAGGGTGCGGTGCGCGGCGGTCAGCGCGGCGGGATCGAAGATGCCCCCGGACGCGGTGCGGCGACCGGCGAAGGCGTTGCCGTACCACGAGGCGCGACCGGACCACGTGTCGGTGACGGTGGCCGACGCGGCGGCGGACCGGGCGGCGAACGCGTCCGGGTCCGGTGCCACGGCGACGTCCGAGGCGTTCGCGGCGACGATGAAGTCCGCCAGCCGCTCCTGGACGCCTGCAGCCACGACGTCGCGCGCCGACTCGACGTCGACATGGGCGGCGACGGCGGAGGCGCGGTGGAACTGCGCCCCCTCCACGGTCGGGGTGAGCAGGTCGGCTGGGACGGCGGCGACGGCGAGTGCGCCGAGGACACCGGTGGCCGCCAGCGATGCGAGCGCGCGCGACGTCGCACGTGGTCGGGTCAGCATGTGAAGCCTCTGCGGAGTCGGGAGACAGGGGTCGTGGATCGCAATGCACCCGGTGCACACAAGTGTCGGGACCCTGCGACCGGGACGCCATCACCGGCTCAGGCCATCGGACCCCTGTCCGAACGCCCCCGGCCGAACGGACAGGGTCGCGCAGTACATTGGTGCCACTCGCCATGTCCGCTTCGCGGACCACCGGCCGGATCCGAGCGGCCCGAGCGGCCCGGACAGGACTCCCCATGACCGAGACCCACGGCGCCGCGTTCTTCGACCTCGACCGGACGCTGATCAGCGGGGCGTCACCGTTCGTGTTCGGGATCGCTGCCTGGCGCAACAAGATGATCCCGACCAAGAGCCTGCTGACCGACGGCCTCAACGCGCTCGTGTTCAAGCTGTTCGGGGCCTCCGACGAGAAGTCCGAGGCGATCCGCGACCGGATCCTCGGCGCGGTCGAGGGCGCGAACCAGGCCGACCTCATGTCGCTCAACGAGGAGATCGGTCCGACGCTGATGCGCAAGGTCCGGCCCGAGTCGCGCAGCCTCGTCGACATGCACCACGAGGCGGGGCGCGACACGTGGATCGTGTCCGCCTCCCCCATCGAACTGGTCGAGCCGCTGGCCCACGCACTCGGGATGACCGGCGGGATCGCCACCCGCTCCGAGGTCGTCGACGGCGTGTACACCGGTCGCCTCGACGGCCCGTTCGTGTACGGCACCGGCAAGACCGAGGCGATCGAGAAGCTGGCCGCCGAGCGCGGCTACGACATGCGCCTCTGCTACGCGTACAGCGACTCCGTGTCCGACCTGCCGATGCTCGAACTCGTCGGCCACCCCGTCGCAGTCAACCCGGACGGGGCGCTCGAGTCCCTGGCACAGCGGCGCGGCTGGCCGATCGTCATCTTCTCGCGTGGCACCAAGAAGGTCGTCGCGACGACCACGGCGCTGACGGGCGCCGCCGGGCTGGCCTCGGCGACCTACGTCCTGGGTCGGCGCCACGGCCGCATCCAGGCCGAGGCCGAGCGCGGACGCCGGATGCGCTCGTGGCGGTGACCCCCACCTTCACCCGCTCGCCGCACCTCGTCGACCTGATCGCCGAGGCCGAGCACCTGTCGGCCATGCTGACGCTCGCGGACCCGGCGCCTGCCGCCGACCTGTGGCGCGACGCCGCGATGGCCAGCCTGGCGATGGACGGCTCGACGATCCCGGCGCCCCCGTCCGAGGCCGACCTCGAGGCGTCCCGCTCCGCGGAGGACCTCGAAGGACTGGCTGGCACCGTCGGCTGGGCCGACGCGATGGACCGCGAGCACGACGAGGCCCCAGACGCGACCGACCTCGACCGGATCGTCTGGGCGCGCGAGTACCAGGGCGTCATCGATGCGGTGACCGCCGACGACCTCGCCGACCGCCTGCTGCGCGACCCGCTCGGTGCGCTGGCGACGCTGCACGGCACGCTGACCCGCGGGCTGACGCCGCCCGAACACATCGGGGCGCTGCGGCGCTCTGACCAGGCGGTGCACGACGCGGCCACGGGTCGCATCGTCTACTTCGCGACCGACCCGAGCGCGGTGGCCGCCGAGGTGCACGGGCTGGCCGGCTGGGTCGCCTCCGCCGGGGCGCGCGAGCACGGCCTGCTGCTGTCCGGGGTCGCGATGGCCGCGGCCTGGGTGCCCGCATGGCGGGCGGCGTCGG
>JBFJMP010000048.1:0-10105 GCA_041633895.1 Nitriliruptoraceae bacterium | reverse complement strand
CCTCGCCCTCGATCGTGACCCCGAGATGGCGACGAAGGGCGGTGCCGAGGCCGAGCTCCTCCTCGTCCGTGCCCTGGGCCAGGCGGACCAGGACGTCCTCGAGGCCACCCTGGTCCGAGAGCGGGGACCGTTGCGGGCGGGGCGCGGACGAGCGCGGGCGCGCGGACGCGGGGATGCGACGCGAGACCGGCGGCGCGGCCGCCGCCGTCATCCCGTCGCCCACCCCCACCTCGTCCGGCTCCGGGTCGGTGTCCGTGGTCGCGACCGTCAACTGGACGACCTCCTTGGGGAAGAACCCCCAGAACCCGCCGCGCCGCACCTTGTCGGCGCCGACGATGCGAGCCCCCGTGCCGATCTGGTCGTGGACGGCCGCCAGTGCCTCCTCGGCCGTGGGGGCCTCGACGACGACCACGTCACCGTCGGGCGCGAGTTGGCCGCCACGCTGGTCGTCAGGCCGGGACGGGTGCGTCATCGACAACTCCGATCTGGGTCAGGTCGAGGTAGGACGGAAGCTCGGGATAGGCCAGGATCGACAGGTCCACGCCAGCGGAACGCAGGGTGCGCTGGAGTGGGCGCCGCAGCATCTGGCCGCAGACCAGCGCAAGTGGCAGCGCCTGCGCGCTCGCGGCACCGAGAGCCTGCTGGAGTTGCCCGACGATGCGTGCGACGACACCCGGGTCGAGCACGAGGTGGAGCGTGCCGTCCACGTCGCGCAGGGCCTCGTGACAGCGGGCCTCGAGGGCGGGGTCGAGGGACACCACGGCAAGTCGCCGGTCCGGGGCGACCTTCGAGGCGAGGCTCGCACCGATGGCCACACGAGCCGCGGCCGCCAACTGCTCCGGGTTCTGGACCTCGCGGGCGCGGGTCGCCACGGCCTCGATGATCCTCGTCAGGTCACGGATGGGCACCCGCTCCTCCAGCAGTTCACGCAGGACCTGGTGCACCAGGGCCAGCGACAGGTGGTCGGCACCGACCTCGTTCGCCAGCAACGGCTCGTCGAGTCGCACACCCTCCAACAACTGCTGGACCTGCTGGCGGGTGAGGAGGTCCGGGGCATGCTCGCGCACGACCTCGGCGAGGTGGGTGACGATGACGGCCGACCGGTCGACCACGGTCCCACCGGTCGCTGCCGCTGCCGCACGCGCCTCCACCGGCACCCAGAACGCCTGCAGGCCGAACACCGGCTCGGTGGTCTCCTCGACAGCGAGGCTGCGCAACTCGCTGCCGTCGCCGGCCGGGAGTGCGAGGACCCGGTCGACCGGCGCGCGGCCGACCGCGACCTCGACCCCGTGCAGCAGGATCCGATAGGTCGCCGGCGGGAGTCCCGCGTCGTCGCGGGTGCGCACCAGCGGCATCACCACGCCGAGCTCCATCGCGATCTGCGCACGCAACGCCCGGACGCGCTCCAGCAGGTCGCCGCCGCGGCCCGGGTCGATCAGGTCGAGGATGTCGTAGGACAGGTGCAGCTCGAGGGGCTCGACACGCATCCGGCCGATCAGGACCTCCGGGTCGTCGGGCGAGGCCGTGACGTCGACGCCGTTGACCTCGGCGGTGAGGAGGCTGTCCGCGTCCGCCTCGGCCTCCGCGGCCTTCGAGGCGGCCAGCAGCAGCATGCCGGCGATCAGGATGAAGGGGACCTTGGGCAGGCCGGGGATGATCGCCATGAGACCGAGCACGACCGCGCCGATGCGCAACGGCTGGGTCCGTCCGAGCAACTGGCGCCCGAGCTGCTTGCCGAGCCCCTCACCCTCGTCCCCGACCCGCGAGATCAGCAGGCCGGTCGACACCGAGATCAGGAGTGCCGGGATCTGGCTGACGAGCCCGTCGCCGATCGTCAGAAGGGCGTACGTGCTGATCGCCTGGTCCAGCGGCATCCCCTGCCCGACCACGCCGATCGCGAAGCCGCCGATCAGGTTGATGACGACGATGACCACGCCGGCGATGGCATCACCCTTGACGAACTTCGACGCACCGTCCATCGCCCCGTAGAAGTCCGACTCCATGGCGATGCGGGAGCGCCGGGCACGCGCCTGTTCCTCACTGATGAGCCCGGACGCGAGGTCGGCGTCGATCGCCATCTGCTTGCCCGGCATCGCGTCGAGGGCGAAGCGGGCGGCCACCTCGGCGACGCGCCCCGCGCCCTGCGTGATCACGGCGAACTGGATCACGATCAGGATCAGGAACACCACGAGGCCGACGACGACCGAGCCGCCGATGACGAAGTTGCCGAAGGTCTCGATGACCTTGCCGGCGTAGCCGTCGAGCAGGATCAGGCGCGTCGACGACACGTTGAGCGCAAGTCGGGCCATGGTCGCGACGAGCAGCAGCGACGGGAACGCCGACAGCTGCATCGAGTCCTCGAGGCCGAGCACGGACAGCACGATGAGCACCGCGAGGGCGATGTTGCCGGCGAGCAGCATGTCCAGCATGACCGGCGGCAACGGCACCACCATCATGAGGACGATGCCGATCAACAGGAACGGCACGCCGTACTGTCCCAGGCGACGACCCATCAGGCGACGCTCCCGGCCGGCAGGCGCCCGCGGCGGCGGTAGGCCCAGGCGAGGACGATGGCGACGGCCTCGAAGAAGTTCGTCGGGACGAGGTCGCCGACGCGGCACGTGCGGTACATCGCCCGGCAGAGCGGCTTGTCCGCCGTGACCGGGACGCCGTTGCGACGGGCCTCGTCACGGATCCGCTTGGCCAGGTGGTCAGCGCCCTTGGCGACGACGCGCGGGGCCGCATCGCCCGGCTCGTAGCGCAGTGCGATCGCCAACTCGGTCGGGTTGACCAGCACGACGTCCGCGGTCGCGACATCTGCCAGCATGCGGTTGCGTGACAGCTCAGCGGCGCGACGGCGCCGCTGGGCCTTGACCATCGGGTCGCCCTCCTGGTCCTTGTGCTCGCGCCGCACCTCGTCCTTCGACATCTTCATCTGGTTGCCGGTGCGCCGTCGGTTCCACGCGTAGTCCGCGCCACCCACGACCATCGCCAGCAGCAGCGCGCGGACGATGAGGGTCCACAGCATCGCCGCCACGAGGGCGATCCCGTCGTCGAGCGCGCGGACCTCGGCCACCTGGTCCTGCAGCGACGTGACCGGCCCCCAGACGGCGACCACGAGCATGCCGAGCTTCAGGAGGGTCCGGACCAGTTCCCAGCCCGCCACCGACGGCTTGAACTTTTCGATGCCCTTCTTGGGGCTGAGGTTCGACAGCTTGGGGCGCGCCGCCTTCGGCGCGATCTTGAAGCCGACCTGCGCGAACCCGGCTGCCAGCGCGGCGACGACGGCGACGACGGCGAACGGGCCGACGGTGGCCAGGGCCATGCGGGCGGAGGCGTCGACGATGCGGTCGGTTCCGAGGGTGGTCGGGTCCAGGTGCGCGAACATGCCCGCCGTCTCGGTGGCCATCGTGTCCACGGCTCCCGGGATGAAGACCCGGCCGACGAGCGCGGCGCCGAGCAGCGAGACCGTGACCGAGACCTCGGCCGAGCGCGCGACCTGTCCCTCGTCCCGCGCCTGCTTGCGGCGGCGGGCCGTGGGCTGCTCGGTCTTGCTGTCCTTGGGCACGAAGCGGCCTTGCTGGTCGACGAGCCGCTCCGTGGCCCTTCTGCTGACGGCGATCCGTGCCGTCTCGCGTGCGGCCGAGGCCGCACGATCGCTCCCGTCGGCGCCCGACCCGTCCGGTTAAGCGACCCCGATGCCGTTGAGCACCTCGATGGCCGTCGTTCGCGAGAACGACAGCAGCCCGTCGATCGCCTCGGGGAAGAGCGCCACGCTCATCCCCGCCGTCGTCAGGGCGAGGAACGTCTTGGCCGGCAGTCCGAGCAGGAACACGTTTGCGGTCGGCGCGAACCGAGCGGCCAGGCCCAGCACCATCTCCGTGAGCATCAGCACGGCGAACACGGGCAGGGCGATCTCGACGCTCGCGATCATGAGCCGCGAGGTCAAGCTGGTGGCAACGGACGCCAGCGCCCCGCCGCCGAGCCGTGCGGCCCCCGTCAACGGCACCGCCCGCACCGACCACACCAGCGTGGTCACCAACAGCGACAGGCCGCCGACCGCATGGAACAACGCGAGCCCACCGATCTGGAACATGCGGGAGAACACCGCGCCCTGCTCGCCTCGCGTGGGGTCGAGGACCGAGGCGATCGAGGTGCCTGCCGAGACGTCGATGATGGATCCGGCCATGGCGAACAGGTGGAAGAGCA
The DNA here is from genome assembly GCA_041633895.1 of Nitriliruptoraceae bacterium. Classification (GTDB taxonomy): domain Bacteria; phylum Actinomycetota; class Nitriliruptoria; order Nitriliruptorales; family Nitriliruptoraceae; genus JBFJMP01. The sequence goes on along the minus strand of JBFJMP010000048.1, from coordinate 5,896 downwards.
CGCCCAGCATCCACCCCATGACCACCCCGACGGCCGCGTTGAGCCCGGTGAGGGCGACGATGCGGGCTGCACTGAACTCCTCCCCCATGTCCGGGAGCTGGCCGTCGACGGCCGTGGCGAGGAACCACCCGATCGCGATGGCGAAGGCCAGGCGGGCGGGGGCGGGAACGGCCTTGCCCAGCTGGGGCGATGCGATCACGAAGGCCGCCACGCGGGTGACGGCCAGCAGGACGCCGATGGCCCAGCGGGCGTCGATGACGAGGTCGAGCGACTCCATCAGCGCCCTGTCCGATGCGGCGTCACAGCATCGTCGCCATGGACGACCAGAGCTCGTCGACCCACCCGACCAGCTCCTCGAGCATCCAGTCCCCGGCGAACACCAGCACCAGGGACAGGCCGATCAGCTTCGGCACGAAGGTCAGGGACATCTCCTGGACCTGCGTCACGGCCTGGAAGAGCGACACCATCACCCCGAGCACCAGCGACACCAGCAGCAACGGTCCAGCGACCTTGGCCGCAACGGTCAGCGCGCCCGTCAGGATCCCGATGATCTCCACATCACTCATGCGGCCACCTCACACCTGCGCAACGGACTGGACGAGCGATCCCGTGATCAGCACCCAGCCGTCCACGAGCACGAACAGCAGGAGCTTCAGCGGGAGCGAGATGAAGACCGGGGGCAACATCATCATCCCCATCGACATCAGGACGGCCGCGACCACGAGGTCGATGATGAGGAAGGGCACGAAGATCACGAAGCCCATCAGGAACGCGGCCCGGAGCTCCGAGATCACGTAGGCGGGGACCAGGGTGCTGGCTGAGACCTCGGACGGTTCGGCCGGCTGGTCGCTGCCGGACAGGTCGATCATCAACTGCAGGTCGTCCTCGCGGACGTTGGCCAGCATGAAGTCGCGCAGCGGTTCGTAGCCCGCCGAGACGGCCTCGGACTGCGTGATCTCGCCGGCCAGCATCGGCTGGATGGCGTCCTCGTTCACCTCGGACAGCACGTCGCCCATGGTGAAGATGCTGAGGAACAGCGCGAGGCCCATGAGCACCTGGCCGGGTGGAACCGTCTGCAGGCCCAACGCCTGCCGGGTCAGGCTCAGCACGACCACGAAGCGGGTGAACGAGGTCATCAGCAGCAGGATCGACGGGGCGACCGAACCGACCGTGACGAGGAGCATGATGACGACGGTCTGGGACAGGCCACCCTCGTCGTTCTCGACCGACAGGCGGACATCCGGGACGTCCGGGACCGCGGGCACGTCCAGGCCGGCGGCGTCGTCGTCGGCCGGCAGGTCGACGGTCAGGTCCCCCGGCGCGTCCGGGATGGTGTCCTGTGCCCACGACGCCGCGGGCAGGAGCACGAGCAGGGCGAACACGCCGACCACGATGGCCAGCGCGCGCCCGCGGTCAACGGTCCGGTGCATGGATCGGCCTCGCATCTCGCGAGCGAACCGTCATCTCGCGAAGACGGTCGATGGGGCCGATCCGTGGCCCGTCCGTGGCGTGCCCCGTCCGATGGGGCGCGCGTGGCGTGGTTGCAGGCCGCGCGTCCCCGACGCGGCTGTGTCGATAGGTGGCAGCGAGTCGTTCCCAGGCGCGTGCGAGCGCCGGCGAGGTCGGGGCCTCCTCGGCGACCTCCTGATCGACCGTGTGGGGGATGGCATCGAGCTCCGTGAGCAGGCTCACGGTGTTGTCCCCGGACCCGATGAGGAAGCGGCGTCCGTCGACCTCGACGACGGCGACCAGCGCGGTGCGGGACAGCCCGTGCCGGGCCTGGACGCGGATGTGCCCCCGCGTGCCGCCGCCACGTCGCATCGTCTGACGCGCCGCGACGGCGAGTCCGCCGGCGAGCACCAGCGCGACGGCGACGAGCTTGACGGCGACGACGAGCATCAGGCGCGACGCAGGAGTTCGGTGATGCGGACGCCGAGTTCGTCGCCCACGACGACGACATCCCCCCGTGCGATCACTGATCCGTTCGCGAGGACGTCGACGGGCGCACCGACGGCGCGGTCCATCTCGATCACGCTGCCCTCGGTGAGCGCGAGCAGGTCGCGAACGCGCAGACGGACCTGCCCGAGTTGCACGGTGACGTCGAGCGCCACATCGGACAGCAGGTCCAGGTCGGCCGGGCGGCCGGCGGCGGCCCCCCGGCCGAGCTCGGGGTAGTCAGCCGGCGCGACGGCCTCGGTACCGGTCGTCATGACTCGTTCTCCTCTGGGAAGGGTGGGGTCTGGGCGGATTGCGCGGACTCACCGTCGGTGCCAGCCCGGGGCGGGGTCTGGAGCGTGGCCTCGACGACCAGCGGTTCCAGCGGTTCCAGCGGCGGGACGGCGATCCACCGTCCGACCTGCACCGCGCGGCGCGGGCCGCGACGACCGAGGTGCCCCAGCAGGACCGGCGAGTCCCCAACCACACCCACGGCAGGCGCGTCGACGCGGTGGTCGAGTCGCAGGACGTCCCCGACGTCCAGCGCCGCGATGTCGCTGGCGAGGACGGTCGTCGTGTTGAGGCGGACGTCCATGGCGACCGGCACGTCCTGCACCGCAGTGGCGACGGCCGTGTGCGCACGGGCGTCCAGTGCGGCATCTGGTTCGTCGCCCTGGCGCCGGGCGTCGATCGCCTCCAGCAGGGGGGTCAGCACGGGTGCCGGATACGCGACCGTGAGGATGCCGGTCGTGTCGAGGCCCTGGGACGTCGTCACGCGGTGGCTCAGCAGCAGGACGGTGTCGCTGGGAGCCGCCACCTGGACCAACTGCGGGTTGAACTCGAGGTCGACCAGTTCGGGGGCGACGTCGACGAGCGGCGCCAGCGTCTCGGCGAGCGCCGCAACGGCCTGGGTGCCGAGGTGGCGGATCAGGTCCGACTCGACCTCGGAAGGGCGCCGTGAGCCCGGCAGGTCACGACGGGGCGCAGCCCCCAGGAGCCGCTCCACCATCTGGACGGCCAACTGCACGTTCATGTCCACGAGGATGGCCCCGGGCAGCGGGGGCACGCGTACGGCGAGCACCACGTTCGGGGTCGGCATGGAGCGGATGTGGACGTCGTAGGCGACCTGTTCCATGCCCAACGGCTCGACCTGGACGACGGAGCGCAGTTCGCTCCCCCACCCGCTCCCGAGTCGCCGAACGAACGTCTCGTGGGCGAGTTCGAGGACACGCAGCACGTCACGGCCGAGCTTGCTCGGTCGGCGGAAGTCGAAGTCGGACACGCGACGCGTGGCGTCACGTTCGTCGACGACGGCCGTCGTGGCGTGTCGGTGGATGGGCCGGCTCCTGAGCGGGTCTGTGACGTCGTGCCCGTCGGCACGCACACCACGCGCTGAAGAAGTCCGTTCGGTCCGACCTCAGGCGAGCCGTGGATCGGCCCGACCGACCGTCACTGGACGAGCAGGTCCGTGAGCACGATCCGCAGGACCTCCTCGTCCTCCCAGATCTCCTGCGCCGCGGCCGTGAGCTCGGTGCGCAGCGTGTCCGCGCCCGCGACCGACCGGAGCGTGTCGGCGTCGAACCCCATCAGGACCGAGAGGGCGGCGTCCCGCAGGAGGGGGAAGGCCGCCTCCACGTCGGCCTCCGCCGTCGTCGCGTTCAGCACCGCCCCGATCTCGACCCGGACGAAGTGCGTGCCGGGACCCGCCAGGGACGTCGTCATCTGCCCCACGGTCACGACGGCACCCTCCTCCGGGGCCGTGGGCTCGGCGATCACGTCCGCCGCCCCTCCCCCGCCCATCAGGAACATGTACGCGGCGGCGGCCACCACGAGGCCCAGGACGACGCCGATGACCAGCTTCTTCTTCGAGCCGGCCGCGGCCGGTGCCTCGGCAGCGACGGCAGCAACGGTTGCAGCGGCCATGTTCAGACTCCTTCGGCGACGATGAGGATGTCGACGCGCCGGTTCGTGGCACGCCCGGCGTCGCTGTCGTTCGCGGTCAGTGGGCGGTTGTCGGCGTACCCGGCCGCCCCGAGGCGGTCCGGATCGAAGCCGTGGTCGGCGAGGATCAGTTCGACCACCGCCACGGCGCGGTCCGTCGACAGGTTCCAGTTGCTGTAGCCGCGGCGATCGAGGGGCACGTCGTCCGTGTGGCCCTCGACGAACACGTCGTTGCCGAAGCCACGGAGCGGAGCCGCCACGGCCGCAACGAGTTCGCGCCCCAGCGGCGAGATGGCCGTGGACCCCGATGCGAACAGCACGTTGTCGGTCGCGAGGCTCATCACGAGGCCACGGGTGTCGAAGCGGAAGTCGGCCAGGTCGAGCATCCCCGCGGACGCCAACGACGCCTCGATGGCCGCACGCACGCCCTCCAGTTGACGGACGTCCTGGGTGGCCATGTCGGCTGGCGGCTGGTCGGGGTCCGGCTCGCGCTCGGGCACGGGCAGGAGCGAGCTCAGCTGTTCGTCGATCGGGTTCGTCGTGTCCCCGGGCACGGTGTCGCCAGCGTCCCCGACGATCCCCGGCGACATGTCCAGCAGCCCGTCCGAGGCAGCCGTGTTGCCGAACGGGTCCTGCAGGCCGGCGACGAACGCCTCGAACTTGGCCGCATCGACCTCGGACATGGCGTAGAGCATCACGAAGAAGGCCATCAGCAGCGTGATCGCGTCGCCGTAGGTCCCCAGCCACCTCGAGCTGTCGTCACCACCGCCCTCGTCATCCGTCGGACGTCCCGGCGAGTACTGGCCGCTGCGCTTGCCGCGCATCAGGCTGCCTCGGCGGTGGGAGCCGCCGCCACGGCACCGCTGCGGACCTGGTGGCCGAGGCGACGATCGGCGGGCAGGTACGTCTCGAGGCGCTCGACGAGCATCCGCGAGGACACCCCGGACTGCAGGGCGATGATGCCGTCGAGGGCCATGTCCCGCGCCGCCAACTCGGCCTTGTTCAGGTTCTCGAGCCGGTTGGCGACCGGGAGGAACACCAGGTTCGAGAAGAGCACGCCGTAGAGCGTGGTCAGCAGGGCGAGGGACATGCCGGCACCGAGCTGGGCCGGATCGGACAGGTTGCCGAGCATGTTGATCAGGCCGATGACCGTGCCGAGCATGCCGAGGGTCGGGGCGTAGCCGCCCAGCGACTTCCAGAAACCGATCATGGTCTTGTGGCGCTCGTCGACCGCAGCGATCTCGATCTGCATCGTCTCGCTGATCTGCTCGGTGTCGAGGCCGTCGACGAGCAGTTGCACGCCGTTGCGGAGGAACGGGTCCTCGATCTCGGCGACCCGTGACTCGAGCGCGAGCATGCCCTCGCGACGGGCGACGTCGGCCAGCGGACCGAGGGCCTGGACCACGTCGTCGAGCTCGGGCGGGGTGTTGCCGAGTGCGGCCTTGAACGACGGCAGGATCGCGGACACGGCCGACTTGCGGTAGGCCATCAGCGTGGCGCCGATCGACCCGAACACGACGAGGACGAACGACGACGGTCCGATGAGCGCGCCCGGCGAGTTCCCGTCCATGACCATGGACACGATGATCGACAGGAACGCGAGGCCGAGGCCCCCGAGGTAGATGGGATCCACGTCAGCCCTCCTCGGCCGGCGTGGTGCCGGGGATCATGTGCAGCACGGTGCCGGGTTCCGCGTCGCGGAGGTGGTCGGCCGTCACGAGGATCTGGGCGCGGAAGGTCATCACGCGCTCCACGACCTCCTCGACGCTGTCCGACACGACGGCCTTGCGTCCGTCGATGAGGGTGACGACGGTGTCTGGAGTGGCCTCGACCGACTCGATCAGGTCCGGGTTGAGGTAGACGGCCTCACCCCGCAGGCGATGCACGAGGATCACGCTGACCCTCCCTTCCATGGTGTACGGGTCGCGTTCGACCGACCCCGTCGGCCGTCACGCTGGGTGATCAAGCACCAGGAGCCGGGAAGGTTCGCGAACATGGGTCGGGGCCGCCGCCCGGGGGG
>JBFJMP010000047.1:0-10207 GCA_041633895.1 Nitriliruptoraceae bacterium | reverse complement strand
GCGGCGACGTCAGCTGGCCGTCGACGTCACAGGATGGGCGCACCCAGGAGGGCGGACAACTCGACGATGATGCGCGCGGGACGACCGCTCGGATCGACCATCGCAACAGGTGTGCCGACGGCGGACAGCGCGTCCGTCGGGGCCTCCGGCGCGTGGATCACCGCCACCTCCACGGCGTCGTGGTGGAGCAGGTCGCCGACGAGGGTCAGCGGGGCGCCGGTTTCCGTCGTCGGCTGGCTGCGGCGGTGCAGGTCGGCCTGTCGGGAGTGCCACACGAAGCCATGGGTCGGGTGCCCGCCGATCCGACGACCATGGAGGTGGTCGGCCCACTGACGCGTGCACGGATAGTGCGCCGGGTCGGTGTCGGCCAGCTGCTCCCGCCTCAGCCCGAGATCGGCCAGCGCCGGGTCGCGCAGGTCGATCAGTCGCAGGCGGTGGCGGGTCGCGACCTGACTCGCCACCCACGACGTGAGCTCGGCCAGGTAGATCGTCGGGTCCGGCCCCGACAGGTGGTGCAGCACCGACTCGAGCAGTGCAACCGTGAGGCGTGACGACACGTACGCATGCGCGATGCCCGCGAGCGGCGCGAAGCGGGTGTCACCGAGCCCGGGGGTCAACGCGGTGGCCGCACGAGTCCTGCGGTGACCACGATGCAGCACGGTCCCGGCACCCCAGGCCACCGTCCGCAGGCGGTTGAGGTTGGGATGACCGACGGGGTCCGGGACGGGACAGCGTGTCGGGTCGCCGCAGTCGGGTGCGGTCACGCCGCGGGCAGGGACTGGATCTCGTCCGCCCCGTCTGCCTGCGCCGACAGCCCAGCGAGCGCCCTGACCACGACATCCGTGTCACGACCGTCGATGGCCTCCAGCGGGCTCCGACCGTCGATCCACCCGTTGCCGGCGGTGAGCCATCGCCACGCCGCCCAGTCGTCGAGCCCGACGTCGTGGAGCGCCACGACCACGCCCGCGACGTCGTCGCGCAGGTCGAACGCCCGGTCGAACTGGAACGTCGGCAGGTGCACCCGCCCGTCGTGCGTCACGGTGAGCACGCGCCCCGCCGACCGCGCTCGCTTGTGCCACTGGCGCGCCGCGGCGACCGTGGTGTTGCGGCCCTCGGCCAGCATCTCGAGCGTGACCACACCCGTCGCCAGCAGCCGTGACCGCGCGGCCGTCACGAGGCGCGCGGCCTCCACGGCGGCCCGGTCGTAGACCGGCGGTTCCGTGGCGAAGGACAGGGTCATCTCGGCGTCATCCGATGTGCTGTGTACCCACCGTACCAATCTGTTCTTGTTGTGTCGATGGGTACACCAGCGGTCGCGGCGGGGCGGTGTCCTCGGCGGTCCGTGCGGTGTCCGAGGCGCCGGGGCGACAACGCGTCACGTGGCTGGTAGACCGCACGACCGACATCGAGGCCGCACCGTGACCAGCACGTCCACCACCGTCTCCGGCGACGTCCCTCCAGAGGTGCGCGCCCGGGTCGAGCGGCGTGCCCGCGAGGCACGGGGCCACCTCGGCGCGACGATCGACCGGCGTCGCAAGGTCCACGAGCGCCTCAAGTCCTCGCCCGACCCCGACGACCAGGCCGTCGCGCGGGTGTACCGCGACTTCCTGTGGCAGGCCGAGGACGTCCTCGAGGCTCGGGCCGCGCTGACGCTGGCTGCCGCCGCCACAGGCGATCCGGTGGTCGGACGCCTGGCTGTGTTCGACGACGAACGCGACGTCGCGTTGGTGTCGTGGCACTCCCCCGAGGGGACGCGTCAACTGCTGTCCGACGACCGCCTGCTCGTCAGCGAACGTGAGGACGGCTCGCTGGCCCTGCACACGCTGTCGGCCGACGACGAGGTGCTCGCCGGGCGCATTCGCCAGCAGATGCGCGAATCCGCCCTGCGCGAGGAGATGTCGGACCCGCTTGCGACCCTGACCGTCGAGCAGGCCGCCGCACTGCGGGCCATCACCGACGCCCGCGGGGACATCCTCCTGCACGGACCGCCCGGCAGCGGCAAGTCGGCCATCGTCATGGTCGAACTGGCACGTCGGGTCCTGTCCGATCCGCACCCCGAGCGCTTCCGGGTGCTGTTCGTGACCGGTACGCCGCGACTGGCACGGCGCGCCGAGGCACTGGGGCGCATGCTCGGGACCGCGTCGATCACCCCGATCCCGCAGGACGACCTGTTGGGCTTCCTCGGCATCTCGGACGACGACCGCGTCGCCGTCGGGGAACTCGCCGACGTCGGCCCACACGTCCCGGCGGCTGTCGAGGCTGCGTTCGCCCGGGCACGCGGGTTGTTGTCCGCGCCTGACGTGGAGCTCCCGCATCCCCTCGGGACGGTCGAGGCCGACGACCTGGACTGCGTGCGACGGTGGCGCGCCCAGGCGTCGTCGACCTCCTACGCCGAGCTCGCCGCCGGCCTGCGAGCCGATCTCCACGAGGAGTACGCGAGCATCATCCCGGGCGAGCGATCGCGTGCTGCCGCCGATGCGGCCGCCGACCTGCTGCGCCCGCACCTCACCCCGTCGGAGCTCGTGGCCGCGGGCACCGACGGGGCGCGGCTGCCCCGGCCCCTGCAGGCGGCGGCGATGTCGGTGGCCCGCGAGATGCTCGCGCGCCCCGACGGTCGCTCGGAGCGCTCGTGGGACCTGGTCGTCGTCGACGAGTACCAACGGCTGCCCACGATCGTGACCTGGCTGCTGCGACGCCGCGCTGGGCGGGTGCTGCTGTCGGGCGACCCGCTGCAGTCGTTCGCAGACGCCACGACGGGGGGCCACCTGCCCGCGGCGCGCGAGGTCGACCTGCAGACGAGCCTGCGGATGCCGGAGGCCATCGGACGCTGGATCGACGAGGCGTTCACCGCGCACGGCCTGTCCGCCCCCCGCATCCGCTGCGCCGCCGGTGGCGGCACCATCACCCGGCCGGGCGCCCCACCCCCCGATGCGCAGGTCATCGCCCCGGCGAGTCGCGTCGACGAAGGCTCCGACTGGCTCACCCCGGCCGAGGCCGCCGGCCTGGAGTGGCCGGCGGTGGCCGTGGTCGCACCCGAGCAGATCCTCGCCGAGCACGGTCGCGCGGGGCTGTTCATCGCCGCGAGCCGCGCGATCGACACGCTCCACCTCGTGGAGGCGTGAGGACCGGGCGTACGCTGACTGGCCACTGACGAGCCCCGGGAGTCCGGCATGACCACCACCACGTCCGATCTCGACGCCACGTGGTTCATCGACGCGGACCACCCGGACGTCCGCGCGTTCGCGCGCACGGCGGTGGCCGACGCGACGACCGACGTCGAGCGGGTCAGTGCCCTGTTCGTGGCCGTGCGCGACCACCTCCGGTACGACCCCTACGCCGTGGACCTGCGGCCCGAGGCGATGCGTGCCAGCGCGGTGCTCGCCAGCGACCGCAGCTGGTGCGTCCCGAAGGCGACGCTCCTGACGGCCGCGTTGCGGGCCGAGGGGATCCCGGCGCGCGTCGGCTTCGCGGACGTCCGAAACCACCTGTCGACCCCGACCCTGGCCGAGCGCATGGGCACCGACGTCTTCATGTGGCACGGCTACACCGAGGTCCGCGTCGGCGATGCCACCCACAAGATCACGCCCGCCTTCAACCGCGAGCTGTGCGAACGGTTCGGGGTCGAGCCGCTGGACTACGACGGCACCGGCGACGCGCTGCTGCACGCCTTCGACGGCGAGGGGCGCCGCCACATGGAGTACATCCGCGACCGCGGCACGTACGACGACCTCCCGTTGGAGGAGATGGCCGCCGAGCTCGCGGCGGCCTATCCGCAGTACGGCTCGCTGGAGGGCGGGGCCGACGTCCACGACGAGGGCTTCCACGGCGCGTGACGACACGCGACGAGGCGGCGCCCCGTGGGGCACCGCCTCGTGGCTGCGTGACTGTGCGGAGGGAGGGGGATTTGAACCCCCGAGACCCTTGCGGGCCTACCCGCTTTCGAGGCGGGCGCACTCGGCCGGACTATGCGATCCCTCCAAGGATCGCCCTGAGTGGGCGGCGCGCAGCGTACGGGGCCGCAGCACACTCCGGCAACCGCGCCCGGCGACTAGCGTGCGGTGGACGACACAACGAGGGTGGAATGGCCAACCTGACGCGACGACAGGTGCTCACCGGGCTGGGCGTCGGCACCGCCGCAGTGGCCCTGCCGACCTTCGTGTTCACCTCCTCGGACGGGAGCGTCGTCCGCGGCTTCACGATCGCCCACGCGGACGACCTGTCGATCTGGGTCGGCAACGGCGAGCGCTTCCGCCTCGAGGTGCGGCGTGGGGACGACACCATCGAGGTCCACGACGACCTCACCGCGGCCAGCCTGTTCCGACTCCAGTCCGAGCACTTCACCATCGTGGACGCACCCATCCCGACCCCGGCCTGAGAGTCGTGGATCCCGCTGACGTCACCCTGGACACGTTCGTGCCGCTCGTCGGCAGCATGTTCACCGTCCCGGTGGACGGCGACCACGACGACCTGCCCCTCACCCTGGCGACGACCACTCCACTCCCGCGCGGGCCCGAGCACGGCTTCACGCTGGAGTTCGTCGGGCCGACGGACGCCGTGCTGGAGCAGGGCACGTACCGCCTCGTGCACGCTGACCTCGGGACGATGCCGATGTTCCTCGTCCCGGTCGCCGAGGATGCCGCCGGCCGACACTACGAGGCCGTGTTCACGCGCCTGCCGCAGGCTCCCACCGCATGAACAGGTGGGACCCGACGTCCTCCTCGACCACGAAGCCGAGCCGGTCGTAGAAGCGACGCGCCCCGACGTTGTCCGCGGCGACGGCATGGCGCAGGGGCACGCTTCGTTCGGCGGCTTCGGCCTGCAGGCGCCCCAGCAGGACCTCACCGACCCCGCGGCCCTGCCAGTCGGGCAGGAGCGCGATGTCGAGCAGGCGGACCTGGTCGGGAGCACGCCACACCCACACCCGTCCGCACGCCTCGCCGTCCGCCTCGATGACCCCGAGGTCGGCGTCGGCGAAGTTGGCGTCGTAGTGCGATCGCTGGGCCGCGTACTGCTGCTCGACGAACGCGTCCCGCTGCGCCCGGGGCCAGCCCGTCTGCGCCAGCTCTGCCGCACGCGTGCTCGCATACACCGCCAGCAGGAACGACTCGTCGTCCCCCGTCGCCGGGCGAACCGTCACCTGCACGTCCGTCAACTGCGGGGTGGGAAGATGCCCACCAGAGCGATGCAGAACGTGACGACCTGGTACGGCTGGAGGTTGGTGTGGGGCTGCCCACCTCCGACGTTGCCGAGTGCGGTCGTGTCGAGGGACGCCGTCGTCGTGTCCGTCGAGTAGGCCGCCCCGCCCACGCTGCGTGCCAGCGCCGATGACCCGGTCCCGCCCGGACCGAACGAGGATGCCGGGCTGGTCGTGGCCTTCACCGCGTGCGTGTGGGGTGGGACCTGCTGGGTGCCGAGGGTCTCGGTCTCGGTGCCCCCGCGCTCCCCGATTCGGCGAGACGTCAGGCCGGGTCCGTTTCCCGGGTGCATCGGTGCCCGCCCCTGCAGGTTCGGCAACCCGAGCGTCGTCCGCCCGTCGCCCCCGTACGTCGTCCCGATCAGGGAGAACAACGCCGTGTTCTGGGCGATGGGGAGCAGCTGCCCATCGCAGGCGGCCCACCCCCGGGGCGCGAAGTTGGTGGCCCACATCCGGACCTCGGCAACGAACGGTTCGGCCATGGTCAGGTCCTCGACGGGTAGATGCCGTAGAGCGAGACGATGAAGTTGACGCACTGGTACGGCATGAGGTTGTTGTGGGGTTGGCCATCGCCGGCTGACACCGCCACGGAGGCCATGTCAGCGGCGTTGGGATCCGTCGCCGGGTCCGTGGGGCGGTACACCCGGACGTTGGGGGAGGCTGCGAGCACCTCACCGTCGGGAGCAGCCGAGGTGCCGGCGTCGGTCGACACCGTCACCGTGTGGGTGTGTGTCGGCAGCTGCGCCACCGAGAGGGTGACCGTCTCGGATCCGCCCATCGCCCCGATGGCGCGCGGCGTCAGGCCAGGGCCGCTGCCGTAGTGGAGGGGCACGCGACCACGCAGGTCCGGCAGTCCGAACGTCGTGCGGCCGTCACCGCCGTAGATCGTGCCGAACAGCGAGAAGAGGGCATCGTTCTGGCTGACCGCCATCAGCTGGCCATCACACAACGCCCAGCCGTTGGGCGCGAAGTTCCCGGCGAACATCCGGATCTCGCCGGTGTAGGGCTCCGACATCAGCGTTCCTTCAGTTGCGGGACGGGAAGAGGCCCTGGAGGGCGATGCAGCAGTTCAGGGCGAGGTACGGCTGCATGTTCTCGTGGAGCTGCCCGGCGCCGGCACTGGTCAGGGCGGCCGGATGCAGGTCGACGAGGCCGCTCGCGTCGCGGTAGCCGTTGTTGAACGCCGCCGGACGGGCGTCGGTCGGGATCGGCGTGTCACCGTTCGCCGTCGCGGCCTCCCACGCGTGGTTGTGCGTGGGGATCTGTGCCGAGGTGAGGGCGACGGCCTCGACGCCGGCCTTGGTCCCCAACGGGAACCCGTCCGTCTCGTGGACGGGGGTGCGTCCGCGCAGGTCCGGCAGCCCAAAGGTGACCCGGCCGTCACCGCCGTAGGTCGTGCCGAGCAGGGAGTACAGCGACTGGTTCTGGTTGATCGGCAGGATCTGGCCGTCGCACTGTGCCCATCCACGAGGCGGGAAGTTGAATCCGAAGATCCTGATCTCGGACAGGAACGGCTCGGCCACGGGCACCCCTCTTGTGCGGTCACGAGCCACGGTAACAGGAAGCCCGCCGCGCTCGACTCGTTCGGTGTGGCCGGTCAGGCCGAGGCGTCTCGCGCCCGGTCGATGGCGATGGCAAGGCCGGCCGGATCGTCGCTGCCGAGGTGGACCGTGCGCTCGTCCCTCAGCGTCAGCAGCACGGCCTGGGCCCCCGACATCGCGAACTGACGCGATCCGTGACGGCCCCAACGCCACCCCCAGCCACCGAACTGGCGCAGCGGTCGGTAGTCCACGACCTCGACCGACGCGATCGCGGCGAGGTCGACCACGTAGCGGAGCGGCGACAGGCTCACCCGCAACCGCGTGGCCGTCAGCACGAACTCCAGGCGCATCGTGGCCACCCAGCCGAGGACGGCCAGCCCGACACCCAGCGCCACCCACCCGATGACATCCGTCGGCGTGTCGAGGATGGCCGCCACCACGACTGCACCGGCGCCGATCCCGAGTCCGACGGCAGCCATCGGCTGCGACAGCAGTGCCTGGGACTCCCGGTGGAGGACCACCTCACCGTCCACGCGGTCACCCCGGCTCATCGCGCCACCGCCGCCAGCAGGGTGCGGGCGCGTTCCGGCGAACCGACCGTGACGAGGCCGTCGACCGGCCCGCGCGCCCAGGCCGCATCGAGCATCGCCGCCGCCGAGCCGGCCACGACGACGTCGGCATCCGCCCCGTCGACCCCGACCTCGGCGCGCTCACCCGGCACCAGGCGGATGGCCCAGGCGCGGTCGTCGACCTCGGCGCGCAGCGTCGCAGGCGCATCCTCGTCCCAGCGCGTCCCCGCGGTCGCGATCGTCGTGAAGAACTCGTCGACCCCGTCGAGCAGGACCTCGTCGGACGTCGGCGCACGCTCGAGTCCGGCCGCCGCCTCCACGTCGAAGCGGTGCACCAGCGTCTCGTGCAGCATCCGACGCGACACCCAGGCGCCGACATGCGGCGCCGTCGAGAAGTTCCACACCGGCTCGTCGGGACCCAGCCCGGCGAGTTGGTCCCGCAGTCCCGCGACCTTCGTCCCCACCCAGCGGGCGAGCTCGGCGTCAGCGTCGGGCGGCGAGTCGCGGACGACGTCCCGGATCTGCTCACGTTCCGTCAGGCGCTTGGCGACGATCGTGGTGAAGAAGTCGAACACCCCGCCGAGGTGGCCAGCGAGGGCACGCACGTCCCAGTCGGGACACGCCGACACGTGGGCGCCGAGGTCCGCCACCCCGAGCACCTCCACGAAGCGCGCGGCCTCCCGGTCGAAGGCGAGCAGGTGGTCGACGGCCATGGCATCTCCGGTCACGAGCGATCCTCGATCGCGCCGGGCACGCTAGTCAGCCGTCCCACGACGCCGGGCCCGGAAGAACGCGCGCAGCAGGTCTCCGCCCTCGTCGGACCGAACACCCCGGACCACCTCGACCTGGTGGTTCAAGCGCGGGTCGCGGGGGATGTCGTACAGCGCGCCCACCGCCCCCGCCTTGGGGTCGTCGGCGGCGAACACCACCCGCCGCAGCCGCGCGAGGACCAGGGCCCCGGCACACATCGCGCAGGGTTCGAGCGTGACGTACAGCGTCGCGTCGTCGAGTCGCCACGATCCGATGGCGGCTGCGGCCTCGCGCAGGGCCAGCACCTCGGCGTGGGCGGTGGGGTCCTGGTCGACCTCGCGACGGTTGTGTCCCCGCCCGACCACGGCGTCACCCACGACGACCACCGCGCCGATCGGCACGTCGTCGTGGGCCGCAGCCCCTTCGGCCTCGGCGAGCGCCTCACCCATCCACCGCTCGTGCTCGTCGGTGGTCATGCGCGGTCACGCACCCCGTCGAGGAGCACGGCGTCGACCTCGCCGTCCCCGTGCAGCACGCTGATGTCCCCGGTCGGTTCCAGGATGACGGCATGCACCTCGGACAGGCGGATGGCGTTCGCCTCCCGGAGCTTCCCGTACACGTCGGCGGGGTTGATCCGGGCAGCCTTCAGGTTGTCATCCAACAGTTCGCCCCCGCGACGCATCAGCAACAGCGGCGTGTTGTCGAGGATGTCGCGCCCCATCGCCGACCGGCTCCGCACGAACGCCAGGCCACCCTGCATCAGGAACAGCGCGGCGAGTGCGAGGACGCCGTTTCCCACCGAGTAGGTCGACCCGGTGGACACCACCACGGCCCCGATGATCGAGCCCATGGCGACGGTGATCGCGAAGTCGAAGGTCGTCATCTTGGAGAAGCTGCGCAGTCCGGCGATGCGCGCGTAGAGGACCGTCGCCCCGACCATCAGCACGGCGGACAACGGGATCGTCCACAGCGCCCACAGGGGACTGCCGAGCTCGGTTCCGATGGGGTCCACGGGAGCCTCCTCCGCACGGGGCGGTCATCGCGGGCGACCCTACTTGCCGCGGCAGCACGGCACGGGGCGGGTCGCCGCGACGGTCGACCGTGACCGCGCGTTTCCCGGCAAGTCACGCCGCCCCGGCTGGCGACATCCCTGCACCGCCCCGTCGTACCCGGCAGTATGTGTCGGGACACGACGGGAGCAGTGACCCATGCCAGACATCGTCATCGACAGCGTCCGCGACCAGGTCAGTGACGAGGAGTGGGCGCTGCGCGTCGACCTCGCCGCTGCCTATCGCCTCGTCGCCCTGTACGGGTGGGACGACCTGATCTTCACCCACCTCACCGCGAAGCTGCCCGGCGCAGCCGACGGTGAGGAGGAGTTCCTCATCAACCCCTACGGGTGGTCGTTCGAGGAGATCACCGCCTCGTCGCTCGTGAAGGTGAACCTCGACGGCAAGAAGACGATGGACTCGCCGTTCGAGATGAACCCGGCTGGCTTCCTCATCCACTCGTGCATCCACGAAGCCCGCCCCGAGGTGCAGGCGATCATCCACACGCACTCGCTCAACGGCGTCGCCGTGTCGGCCACGCAGGAGGGTGTGTTGCCGATCAGCCAGCAGTCGCTGTTCGTGCTGACGTCGTTGGCCTACCACGACTACGAGGGCGTGGCGCTGATGGACGAGGAGCGCCCTCGGCTGGTCGCCGACCTGTCCGACGCCGTGTTCCTGATGTTGCGCAACCACGGCCTGCTGACCGTCGGCCCGTCGATCGCTGACGCCTTCCTCGCGATGTACATCTTCGAGGCGGCCTGCAAGGTCCAGGTGCGGGCGCTCGCCGGCAACCGTGACCTCGTCTACATCAACGACGACATCCTCGCCGGCGCCCAGGCGATGCGCGAGGCCGTCACCCTCGGCATGGGCGGCCACCTCGCGTGGCCGGGCCAGCTGCGCAAGCTGGACCGCCACCTCCCCGGCTACGACCAGTAGCCGCCGCGCCCGCCCCCCGCATCCCGCCCGGGTGACGATGTTGGAGGTTTCGGGGCGTATGCGCCTCAGAACCTCCAACGTTGCCGCTGACCACGCACGCGTGACGGGGTCCGACCCGAAGGCCGGACCCCGTCGTCGTGCGCCCGCGCGAGCTCAGCTGTCGAGTTC
>JBFJMP010000046.1:0-10250 GCA_041633895.1 Nitriliruptoraceae bacterium | reverse complement strand
GGGCGTATGTGCCAGCTTCGAGCGGCACTGCCTCGACATCGCACCCGTCGAGAACCGGTTCGAGCCCAGACCGGGTCACCTGGATCATCCTCAGCTTCTCCCCGTCTACATGCCCTCCTCTCGGGTCTGGCCGGTTCTGGCCGGGTCTGGCCGGATCCGGACCGCGTCCGGACACGCGAGGTCGGTCCGGTCGACCCCACCGATGGTACGGCCAGATCGTCCCGATGACAGTGACCCGTTCGAGTCAGATCCTCACGGTCCGCAACGCCCGCATCACCGCCTGCGGGGCACGGGTCAGCGCAGGCCGACCGTGGGCTGGTCCGCGTCGTCCTCGTGTGCGCCCGGGGCGACGCTGACCACGTCGGGACGCCCGAGGACCTCCTCGGTCGGGGCGCCGTCGAGCAGGTCGCGGCACTTGACCAGCTCCTGGCGCAGGTAGCCGACGAGGGCCGCACGGTCGTCGAGGTAGCGCCGGCAGTCGAGTTCGAGCGTGATCGAGGTCTCGGTCTCGGTGTCCGCGCCGACGGTGCGCAGGAAGCTGCCCAGGGGCAGGATCCCGTGGCCGAGCGGGGCGTGCGAGTCACGCCCCTGCCCGCGGTTGTCCGACACGTGGAGGTGGACCGCCTGGCCCTTGAGGCGGTGCCACGCGGCGTTGATGTCCACCTCGGCCACGGCGAAGTGGCTGGTGTCGAGCACGACGTGCGGGAACGATGCGAGGTGGTCGGGCTCCGTGTAGCGGTGGAACCGCATGGGGCGCCCCGCGACCTGCACGGGGTACAGGTTCTCGACGCCGATCCGCGTGCCGAGCTCACTGGCCTCGTGCTCACCCTCGCCGAGCAGCCAGCGGTGGAAGTCACGCTGCCACCGGAAGGGCGGGTGCACGATCATCGTGTCCGCGCCGAGGTCGGAGGCGATCTCGAGGGACCGGCGCGCCTTGGTGACCAGGTCGGTGCCCAGCACGCGCCGGGTCAACAGGAGGAACGGGCCGTGGACGACGGGGGTGGCGATGCCCTCGGTCTCGAGCACCGGCGCGATCCGCTCGCTGTCCTGCGTCGTCGGGTCCTGGGTGACCATGAGCTCGACCCCGTCGTAGCCCGCCTCCGCGACCACGGCGCACGCCCAGTCGAGCGGCCGCGCGAAGAGCGGGCCGGTGGATGCGAGGATCCGGACGTTGGACATGGCGGCGAGCCTAACGGTGGCTGGCCGACCCCCCACGTGTACTCGGTAGTCTCCGGGTCGAGCCAGGTGGTGCAACGATGACGCAGATCACGGCCCCGCCCGACCTCGCGGCCTGCCTGAGGGCGACCGCCGAGGCGCGCCCCGACCACGTCGCCCTGCGATGGCACGGCGACGACACGACCTATGGGGAACTCGACGCACGCGTGGATCGGGCCGCGGCGGGCCTCCAGTCCCTCGGGGTCACCAGCGGTGACCGGGTCGCGCTGCTGCTTGGGAACGTGCCCGCCTTCGTGGAGGCGTGGATCGGCGTCCTGCGCGCCGGCGCCGTCGCCGTGCCGCTCAACCTCGGCCTCGCACCCGACGAGGTCGGTCACGCGCTTGCCGACAGCGGTGCGCAGGTGCTCGTCGTCGCGGCGGTCGTCGCGGATGCGATGGTCGACCTCGCCGCCGAACTGGACGTGACCGTGCTCGTCGCGGGTGCCGACGAAGCCCCCGCCAACACGACGAGGTGGCGTGACCTGCTGGACGGGGCGGGCACCCCGGCACCGGTCGCCACGTCAGCCGACGACCTCGCCGCGATCGTCTACACGTCCGGCACGACCGGTCGCCCCAAGGGCGCGATGCTGACGCGCGGCAACCTCGCCGCGAACCAGGCCCAGTCGCTGGCCGGTCGCCTGACGGTCGAGTCCGACGACGTCGTGCTGCTGGTGCTGCCGATGTCGCACATCTACGCCCTGAACGTGGGTCTGGGGGCCGCCATCAGCGTCGGGGCGCGGATGATCCTGCAGGAGCGCTTCGACCCGGTGGGTTCGCTCGACGTGATCGAGGAGCAGGGCGTGACCGTCGTGCTCGGCGCCCCGCCGATGTACGTGGCCTGGAACAACACGCCCGGGATCGAGGACCGCGACCTGTCGCGCGTCCGCCTGGCCGCGTCCGGCGCGGCGGCGCTCCCGGTGGCCGTGCACGCGCGCTTCCTCGAGTTGACCGGAATCACCATCCACGAGGGGTACGGCCTGACGGAGGCGTCCCCGTCGCTGACGTCCAACGCGATGGCCGAGGTCCCCCGTGCCGGGACGGTCGGGTTGCCGCTGCCGGATGTGCAACTGCGCCTCGTGGACGAGGACGGCAACGAGGTGGAGACGGGGGAGGTCGGGCAGGTGCTGGCGCGAGGCCCCAACGTCTTCGTCGGGTACTGGCAGGACCCGGAGTCCACCGCCGAGACGCTCGTCGACGGCTGGCTGCACACCGGCGACGTGGGCATCCTCGATGCGGACGGCCACCTGCGCCTCGTCGATCGCCTCGGCGACGTGATCATCGTCAGCGGCTTCAACGTGTATCCCCGTGAGGTGGAACGGGTCCTGACCCGACACGAAGCCGTCGGGGAAGCCGCCGTCGTGGGCGTCCCGCACCCGTACACGGGCGAGGCCGTCAAGGCCTTCGTCGTGGCGGCCGGGGAGGTCACCGAGGACGAACTCGCGGTCTTCTGCCGCTCGCTGCTCGCGCGCTACAAGTGCCCGGAGACCATCCAGATCGTCGACGCCCTGCCGCTGACGGCCACCGGCAAGGTGCGCCGCACGGCCCTGCGCGGCCTCGCCTGATGGCGTTCGTCGCGAGCCTGGTGGCCACCGTGGTCAGCGCCGTGTTCGCGGCGCGACTCGTCCGGCGTTGGGTGGCAGGCGGTCGCACGAACCCGGCGATGTTGGCCTGGTCGATCTCGATCGTCATGTTCAGCGTCGCGTCGTTGATGCTGCTGCTGGGCGTCGTGGTCGGCTGGTCGGAGCCCAGCTTCCACGTCTTCTACCTGTTCGGAGCGGTGCTGAACGTCCCGTGGCTGGCGTTGGGCTCGGTGCTGGTCAACGCCCGCGCCCCGTTCACGTCCAGGGCCACCGGTGTGGTGACCCTGCTGGTCGGCCTGGCCTTCCTGCCGGGGGTCCTGCGTGCCGATCCGCTGGCGTACGCCGGGGCGGTGGTCGGCATCGTGTGGGGCCTGCTGCAGATCGAGGCAACGCCCCACCGGGTCCGGCGCGGATCCGCGACGTTGCTGGTCGGCTGGTCGCTGGTCGCGGCGGTCGTCGTGCTGTCGTCGGACCTGGGGGCACTGCCCACGGACGGCCTGCCCGAGGGGCGCGAGGTGTTCGGGGTGTGGGCCCGCAGCTTCGCCGTCGGGGGCAACGCCGTGGGATCGTTGGTCGTGATCGTCGGGGCCCTCGTGGCCGTGGGCAACCTCGGCTGGCAGGCCCTGGGTGCCTCCCGCCGCCGCGTCGTCGGCTCGCAGGTGCGGGAACGGCCGGTCGACGGCCTCGCCGTGGGGGTCCTCGACGGGTGGCGAGCGCTCGCTCCTGCCGGGTTGCGCGACCTGGCGGTCGGCAACCTGCTGATCGCGTTGGGCGTGGTGTTCGCGGCCGGATCGGGGGGCATGTTCTCGTTCCTCGGTGACACGACCGCCCACGCCGTCGGCCTCGGGGTCGGTGTGCTCATCATGTTCTCGGGCTTCGACCGCACCGCGCGGGGCGTGAACCCGCCGGTGGCCGCCGGGGTGTCTGGCGCCGTGCCCGCCGACGGGGCGGATGCGACGGCCGCGACGTGAGGCAACGCCCCGTCGTCGTCGTCTACACCCGTGCGACCTGCGGGCTGTGTCGGACCGCGGAGGCGATCGTCGCCCGCGAGGCGCGCCGCGCAGAGGTCCACCACGTCGACATCGACGGGGACGACGACCTGCAGACCGCCTACAACATCCGTGTGCCGGTGGTGACCGTGGACGGCATCGAGGTGGCCGAGGGCCAGGTGGTCCCGGGCGTCGTTCGGGCGGCCGTGCGGCGTGCGCGGCGGGGCGCGGGCCGGGTTCGTTGATCGACTCGGTCCCCTCGTAGACTCGGTGTCGACCACATCGGGACACATCAGGGGCATCACATTGCGCAACCGCCGCATTCCTGAGGCGACGGTTGCTCGGCTACCGCGGTACCTGCAGGGGCTCGTGTCCGCGTCGGAGTCGGGGCAGTCGACCATCTCGTCCGGCGGACTCGCGCGCGCGTCCGGCGTCAACTCCGCGATCGTCCGCAAGGACCTGTCGCAGATGGGCGCCTTCGGCACCCGCGGCGTCGGCTACCGCGTGCACGAGCTGATCGACGTGATCTCGGAGGTGCTCGGGCTGACGACCGAGCGAGCCGTGATCATCGTCGGGATCGGGAACCTGGGTCGGGCGCTCGCCGCGTACCAGGGCTTCGACCGCCGCGGGTTCCGCATCGTCGGACTGCTCGACGACGACGAGTCGAAGCACGGGACGACCGTCGGAGCCCGCACGATCGAACCCACGAACGACCTCGAGGCCATCGTGGCGGACCGTGGCGTGAGCATCGCGGTGCTCGCCCTGCCGGCGGACAGCGCGCAGGTCGTGGTCGACCGCCTCGTCGCCGCGGGGATCACCGGGCTCCTGAACTTCGCGCCCGTGCACCTCGACGCACCCGACCACGTGTCGGTTCGCAACGTCGACCTGTCCACCGAACTCCAGATCCTGTCCTTCTACGACCATCTGGCGACGTCCGACCTCGACCTCGCCGCAGGGGACGCCTGACGAAGCGCCGGAATGGGGCCTTGTGGGGGGCCGGTAGACTGGATTCACGTCGTGGCGGCTGTCGGCCCGCCGAGGAGAATCCATGTCCGTCATCGTGGTGGGGTGCAACCACCGGGACGCCGACCTAGGGCTCCTGGAGCGCATCGCGGTGCCCGCGGACGACCATCGCAAGGTCCTCAACGAGCTGCTGACGCTGGACCACGTGCTCGAGGCGGCGGTGCTGTCGACCTGCAACCGCGTGGAGGTCTACGTCCACGTGTCGCGGTTCCACGACGGCCTCGACGAGATCACCGACTGGATGAGCGCGCGTGCCGGTGACCTCGACGAGCAGTTCGCCGAGCAGTCGTACGTGCACTTCGACGAGTCGGCGGCCGCCCACCTCTTCCGGGTGGCATCGGGCATCGACTCCATGGTCGTCGGCGAGCGCCAGATCGCCCTGCAGGTCAAGCAGGCGATGGAGGAGGCCCGGGACGAGGGCACCGCACGCCGGATGCTGCAGCGGATGTTCCGGCAGGCCGTCTACACCGGCCGCCTCGTCCGCCGCGAGACCTCGATCAGCACGGGTGCCTCCTCGATGGTCGACGTCGGCCTCGAGGTCGTGTCGCAGCGCCTGCCCGACCGCGAGCGCCACTCGGCGCTGATCGTCGGGGCCGGCAAGCTCGGCGGGCTGTCGGCCGATCGGCTCGTGGAGGCGGGGGCGCAGCTGTCGGTCTGGAACCGGTCCGAGGACAAGGCCACGCGCCTCGCGGCGCGCGTCGGTGCCCGCACGGTGACGGACCTCGCCGACGCCCTCGCGGACGTCGACCTCGTCGTGTGCACGACCGGGGCGCCGGAACCCGTCATCACCCCGGAGCTCCTCGCGGGCGTCGGTGACCGCACCGATCGCCCACTCGTCCTCCTGGACCTCGCCATGCCCCACAACGTCGACCTCGCCTGCGCCGACCACCCGGGGGTCGAGGTCGTCGGCCTGCGGGACGTGCGGGACCTGGCCCACCGCACGGCCACCCGCGCCGCCGTGGACGAGGCCGAGGCCCTCGTCGCGCGCGAGGCATCGGCGTTCTCGGCGTGGTTGTCCGCCATCGAGGTCGAGCCGACCATCCGCGCCCTGCGCGCGCGCGCCGACCGGGTGCGTGAGGACGAGATCGGCCGGTTGGGCCGTCGGCTCGCCGGTCTGGACGACGCCCAGCGTGAGGCCGTCGAGGCACTGACCAAGGGCATCGTGAACACGCTCCTGCACGAGCCGACGATTCGACTCAAGGAGCTGGCCGACGCGGGTGGCGCCGACGTCGCGGCCGAGGTCCTGCGCGAGCTCTTCGACCTCGACGACCACCTCGACGACCGGAGCGAGGCTTGACCGCCGCTGGGCCCTGGCGTGTTGCCACGCGACGGTCGGCGCTTGCCCGGGCGCAGGCCGGACAGGTCGCGGATGCCCTGGCGCAGACGACCGGACGTCCGGCCGAGTTGGTGCCGATGGCCACGACGGGCGACGAGCATCCCGATCGTGCCATCGAGGCCTTCGACACGAAGGGCCTGTTCGTCGACCGGACCCGACAGGCGGTCCTCGACGGGGACTGCCACTTCGTCGTCCACTCCTACAAGGACGTACCGACGGAGCCGGCTCCCGGTCTCGTGATCGGGGCCGTGCCCCGACGCGTGGACCCGCGCGACGTCCTCGTGACGCGGGACGGCCACCGCCTCGTGGACCTGCCGCGTGACCGGCCCGTGACCGTCGGGACCTCGTCACTGCGGCGCAGGTCCCAGATCGCCCGGTCGCGCCGTGACCTCCTCCTGCAACCCCTGCGTGGCAACATCACCACGCGCCTGCAGCGGGTGGCCGACCGCGAACTCGACGCCGTCGTCCTCGCCCTCGCGGGCATCGCGCGACTGGGGCCGGACATGGACGGGTTGCAGGTCGTCGCCCTCGAGCACGGCGAGTGCCTGCATGCGCCGGCGCAGGGGGCGCTCGCCCTCGAGTGCCGGGACGGGGACCTCGAGACGCTCGGCGCCCTGGCCACGCTCGACCACGCCCCGACGCGTGCCGCGGTCGGCGCGGAGCGCTGGCTGCTGGTCGCGCTCGGTGGCGGCTGCACCGCACCCATCGGCGCGCACGCCGACCTGGTGGTCGACAGCGGCGGCAACGACCGCCTCGAGCTGCTCGGGATGATCGCGGACCCCAACGGGACGCGCATGTACCGGGCCAGCCACCATGCGGCGGCGACCGAACCCGAACTGCTGGGGCGGACGCTGGCGGAGACCCTGCGCACGGAGGCCGGTGACCTCGTCGAGCGGTTCGCGACGTGACCGCAGACGTGCCGGGCGCAGACCTCGCCCGCCGACTGGCCGGTGTGGGCGGCGCCCCCGGCCGTCCCGGCCACGTCTACGTGGTGGTCCTGCCCGACGAGGTCGGGGCCCTCAGCGCCCGGGCCGCCGTCCTGCTCGCGTCCGCGGACCTCGTGCTGACGGAGGGCGACGTCGACCATCCCGTCCTGAAGGTCGCCGCTCAGGCCGAGGTGCAGCACCGTGCCATCGGGGCGCCGGTCGACCCGGGCGACTACGTCGTGGTGCGTGTCGTCGGTGCCGAGCGCATGCAGGACATGTCCGGTCTCGTGGACGAGCTCTCGACGCTCGACCGGGCCGGCATCCCGTTCGAGGTCGAGCCACCGCCCACCCACGCGCGGGGCGTGCCGACCGTGCTGACCGCATGGCGCGATCGCTTGCCACTGCGTGGGCGCCGCATCCTGGTCCCGCGAACGCGTGAGCAGGCCTCGGGGCTGTCCATGCACATCCACTCGCTGGGTGGCGAGCCGATCGAGGCGCCCACGATCGCCGTCGAGCCAGGCGACCTCGACCATCTCCGCGAGGCCGTCGAGGACGTCGCCGAGGGGGCCTTCCGCGCGGTCTGCCTGACCTCGCCGAACGGCGCCGACGCCCTCGCCGACGCGATCCTCGCTGCCGGCCACGATGGTCGCATCCTCGACCGCGTCCGGCGCGTCGCCTGCGTCGGGCCGGGGACGGCGACGCGCCTGTTCGAACGCCTGCACGTGCGGGCGGACCTCGTCCCCGAGACGGCGACCAGCGAAGGCCTCGTCGAGGCGTTCCCTGCCGGATCCGGTCACGTGCTGCTCCCGCGGGCCGACATCGCGACCGCCACCCTCCGCGACGGCCTCGTCAGCCTCGGCTACCAGACCGTGGACGTGGTGGCGTATCGCACCGTCTCGCCGCCGGGCCTTGCGTCGAAGGTCGTGGACGACCTCGCGGCCGGGCGCATCGACATGCTGGCCTTCGCCTCGTCGTCGACGGTGCGCAACTTCGTGGACCTCATGGGTGAGCGCCCCTGGCGCGGGGCGGTCGTCAGCATCGGACCGGTGACGTCGCAGACGGCACGGGACCTGGGCCTCACGGTGGCGGCCGAGGGCGACCCGCACACGGTCGAGGGCCTCGTCGACGCCCTGTGCGCGGCCGCCAGACGGCTGGGCTGACGTGGCGCTCAGGGAACGACTCGCCGACGCCCCCGTCATCGGCGTCGCCCTGCGTGTGCAGGAGCGCTACAAGCGTGATGCCGGGGACCAGTTCGCCGGCGCGATCGGCTTCTTCGGGTTCCTGAGCCTGTTCCCCCTGATCGTGCTGGCTGCGTCGGTGGTGGGCTTCGTCCTCGCCGACGCGTCGGCCGCGCGCATCGCCGAGGTGGCGAGCACGGTGGAGGACGCGGTGCCGGGGCTGTCGGCCGCGCTCGGTGGCCAGGACGGCGACGGCGTCGCCACCGCCATCGAGGCGATCATCCGCAACCGCGGTGGTGCGGGACTCGTCGGCCTGGTGACGCTGCTCCTCGCCGGGCTGCGGGTGACGGCGGCCGCGCAGGCCGTCACCCAGACGATCTTCCGCGTGGACCTCCTCGCAACCAGTGGCGTGCGCAAGCGCGTGAACCAGCTCCTGGCCCTGTCCGCGCTCGGCCTGTTGGCGCTCGCGGGCGTGGCCGCGACCTCCGTCGTCGGGGTGCTGACAAGCTCGGACCTGTTCGGGATCATGGCCGTGCTGGGGCCACTGCTCGGCATCGCGGCCTCGTTCGTCGTGGACGTCGTGTTCTTCCTCGCCGCGTACCGGCTCTTCGCGACGGGCCGCGGACCGTCCGTCCGTGACCTGGTCCCGGGGGCACTGCTGGCCGCTGGCGGCTGGACGGCCCTGAAGTCGTTCGGTGCGACCTACGTGTCCCGCCAGGTCGCCAGTTCCAGCGAGCTCTACGGGACCCTCGGGGGCGTCGTCGCGCTGCTCCTGCTGCTCTACCTCGCGGGCCGCCTGTACGTCTACGGCGCGGAGCTGTCCGCGGTGCTCCACCCACCGACGGACGCGGATCCGGCGGCGCCCCACGAGGACGACGATCCGCCGGGCGACGACGCCGGGCGCGCCGAGGTCGAGGCGGAGGAGGAGCCGCCGCCCGCCCCGCGCGTCCCGCCGCGCCCCGACGAACCCGCCGGGACCATCTCGCCCGGAACGCGCGACCGACTCGCCGCGATCGGCGACCGTCGGGCATCCTCGGACCCACGCGCGGCCATCGGCTTCGCCCTCGGCGTCGGGGCCGTGGCCGCGATGGTCGCGGCGATGCGGCCCTGGGACACCTCGGAGGACTGACGTGAGCTCGCCCTCTCCGCACCGCCCGCGGCGCCTGCGCCGCACACCTGCGCTGCGTGCTGCCTTCACCGAGACCCGGCTGCATCCCAGCCAGTTCGTGCTGCCGCTGTTCGTGAAGGACGGCCTCGACGGTTCCGAACCGGTCGGGTCGATGCCGGGCGTGGACCAGTTCGGCACCCGCGCCGTGGTCGACCGAGTGCGCGAGGCCGTGGACAGCGGCGTGACGTCCTTCCTCCTCTTCGGGATCCCCGACCACAAGGACGACGTGGGTTCGTCGGGGTGGGACCCGGACGGCCCGGTGCCGGTGGCGACCCGTGCCATCCGCGACGCCCTCGGTGACGACGTGGTCGTCTGGGCGGACGTGTGCTCGTGTGAGTACACCGACCACGGCCACTGCGGTCCCCTCGACGACGCGGGTCGGGTCCGCAACGACGCGGCTGTCGAGGGCTACGTCCGTGAGGCACTGGCCTACGTCGAGGCCGGCTGCGACGTCGTCGCGCCGTCCGGGATGATGGACGGCCAGGTCGGGGCGATCCGGACCGCACTGGACGAGGCCGGGGCGATCGACGCCGTCATCGTGGCCTACGCCGCCAAGTACGCCTCGGCGTTCTACGGCCCGTTCCGTGAGGCCGCCGAGTCGGGGATGTCCTTCGGGGACCGCTCCGCGTACCAGATGGACCCGGCGAACCGCACCGAGGCGCTGCGCGAGGTCGCCCTCGACATCGACGAGGGCGCGGACGTCGTGATGGTGAAGCCAGCCCTGCCCTACCTCGACATCGTCGCCGACGTCGCTGCGACCTTCGACGTACCCGTGGCCGCCTACCACGTGTCCGGGGAGTACGCGATGGTCCAGGCGGCGGCCGCCAACGGATGG
>JBFJMP010000045.1:0-10282 GCA_041633895.1 Nitriliruptoraceae bacterium | reverse complement strand
GTGGACGCCGACGACGACGCGACCGCTTGGTTCGCCACCCCCGTGCTGGTCGCCGCGCTGCTGGCCGCCCCGACCATCGCCCCGACCATCGCCCCGACCATCGCGCTTGCCACCGCGGTTGCCACCGCGCTGACCGCCGCGTCCGTCGCTGCGTCCGCCGCGGCGGCTCACGCCGACGCGTTTCCGGGCGCGTGCACGACGTGCCAGCGGCTCGCGCCGGGGCGGTCCTCGATGACGACGCCGGCCTCGGTCAGGCGGTCGCGGATCTCGTCGGCGCGGGCGAAGTCCTTGTCCGCGCGCGCGGCCGCGCGCTCCGCAAGCAGGCCGTCGACCAGACCGCGCATGCGGTCCGCGAGCGCCGCCTCGTCCGCCAACCGCGTCGCGATGCCCAGCGCCAGGATGCGGTCCCCGAGGTCGACCACGAGGTCCGCCAGCGCGGCCAGGTCGGCCCGTGCCGCGGCGTCGCCGCCCTCGGCGCCCGCCAGCAGGTCGTGGCCGGCGCTGGCCGCGTCGTGCAGCACCGCGATCGCTGCGGGGGCGTTGAGGTCGTCGTCCATGGCCTCGCGGAACGCCGCCTCGAACGGCTTGGCCGCCTCCGACGCTGCCAGGTCGGCATCGGCAACGATCGCCCGGGCCGTCCGGGCGAACGTCACGAGCCGGTCCAGTGCAGCGGTCGACTCGGCGAGGCGCTCGGTGTCGTAGGTCAGGGGCGAGCGGTGGTGGGCGGACAGGTACCACGTGCGCAGGGCGCCGGGCCCCCAGTCGTCGATGGCCTCGTCGAGGGCGACGATGTTGCCCAGCGACTTGGACATCTTCTCCTCCCCCATGCGCACCATGCCGTTGTGGACCCACGTGCGGGCGAAGGTGCCACCGTGCGCCGCTTCGTACTGGGCCACCTCGTTCTCGTGGTGCGGGAACACGAGGTCCAGCCCACCACCATGGATGTCGAACCCACCGCCGAGGTGCTTGGAAGCCATGGCCGAGCACTCGATGTGCCAGCCGGGGCGCCCGTCGCCCCAGGGCGACGGCCACGACGGCTCGCCGGGCTTGGCTGCCTTCCACATCGCGAAGTCGAGCGGGTCGTCCTTGATGTCGGAACCGACCACGTCCTCGCCGCCCACGAGGTCGTCGATCCGTCGCCCCGACAACTTGCCGTAGTCCTCGAAACTGCGCACGCGGAACAGGACGTTGCCGTCGCGCTCGTAGGCCTTGCCCTGGTCGATGAGCGACTGGATCAGCTCGTGCATCTCGAGGATGTGGCCGGTGGCGAGCGGCTCGACGTCCGGGGGCAGGACCCCGAGGCGGTCGAGCGCCGCGTTGAACTCGCGCGTGTACCGGGTGGCGATCCGCGCCTGGGTGGTGTCCTCACGGGTCGCGCGCAGGATGATCTTGTCGTCGACGTCGGTGACGTTGCGGACGAGCGTGACGTCGTGGCCGGTCCACGTCAGGTAGCGGCGCAGGACGTCGAAGACGACGTACGCACGTCCGTGGCCGATGTGGGGCGCGGCCTGGACGGTCGGTCCGCACACGTACATCGACGCCTTGCCCTCTTCGCGCGGTTCGAACGGCGCAAGTTCGCGGGTCAGCGTGTCGTACAGGTGCAGTGCCATGGCCGGGGCTCACTCGGGTGGGATCGACGGCGCAGGGTACGCCACCGCCCGGCCCACCCGTGTGGGCGCGTCAGTCGAGCAGGGGCCCGAGCACGCGTCCGTTGCAGTTCACCGAGTTGATCCACGTGTCGGCGTTGCCCACCTCGACACCCAACTGGTCGAGCACGGGGCCGAGGACCAGCGTGTCGATCTGTGGGATCAGGGAGGTCACGATCGAGTTGACCACCGGGTTGAGCGCCCCGACGATGCCACCGAGGGATCCCGCCAGCACCCCGGTCAGGCCCGAACCGGACGGGACGATCTGGATGTTCAGGTCGGCTGCGGACAGCGCCGCCAAGGGTGACGGACCACCATGGGTGTGCCCCGGACCGGCGCGGTACGGGCCCGTGAACGTGTGGTCGGCGCTCGCCGTGCCGCCCAGCGGCGTGTCGAGCTGGGCCGTGATGGCGAGCTGGGCCGTGCCCAGCGGGATGATGCCCAGGATCGGCAGCACCCGGATCCGGACGTTCGCCAGGGTGACGACCCCGCCGTCGCCCACGCGGACGCGCACCCCGTTGGTCACCGTGTTGGTGTCCGCCTCCGTCGTCGCCTGCACCGGGTCGCTCGGGTCACCGCAGCGGATGTCGGTCAGGGCGGACTCCGCGGTCGCGGCCTCGACCGAGAGCGGCAGCGAGAAGTCGTCGATCACGATGTCCAGGACGCCGAGCCCACCCAACAGGCCGCTGAGGGCCGCGACGGCACCACCGGCGGCGAGGTCCAGTTGCGCGTCGACGGTCACGTCGACCTGCGACGTCCGCGCCTTGGTGCGCCAGTCGTAGACCGCCGGGACGTTGCCGGGGTTGGTCTGGATGAGGTTGGCGGGCCCCACCGCGGTCTGCGGGGCCTCGATGACCGCCAAGGATGCGTCGACGCCGGCCACGCCCGGGACGGCGACGCCGAGGTCCGGGAGTGCGATCGCGTTGGTGCCGTTCGACAGCTGGGCGCCGCCGCTGATCAGGTCGAAGACGTTGATCCGCGCATCGGCGGCCTGTCCCGTGGTGGCGGTCGTCACGTTGAGCAGCTCGCCGAGGTTGATCGTCTGGGACCCGGGGATGGTCGTGACGAGGCCGTTCAGCGTGACGGCGGCCACCCCACCCTGGTCGTCCAGGGCGGCGGCCGACGCCGTGATCAGGTCCAGCATGGTGACGTTGGTGTTGAGCACCTGGCTCGGCGAACCGGCGGCGATGCCGAGTCCACCGAGCAGGTCGCCGAGGGCGATGTCGGCACCGATGAGGCCCTGGTAGCCGACCAGGCTGATCCCGAGGCCACACGTGGCCGGGTCGCCGGGCGAGGCGCCCGGGCAGAGCATGGACGACAGCATGTCGTTGAGCAGGGGCGGGGAGAGCCCGAGCAGTTCCGAGCCGACGGTCACGGACCCGATCTCCATGCTCTGGGCGACGGAGGTCTTGACGACGTCGCGCCCACCGAGGTCGAAGGCGAAGAGGAAGGGGACGAAGGACTCCGTCTCGACGCGCAGGGCCGTCGCGCTGTGCGGGGACCAGGCGGCGCCCGTGCCGTCCAGGCACGTGGGCTGCGACGTCAGGTCGAAGTCGGCGGAGCACATCTGGGTGAACTGGCCGGTGTCGACGTTGAACTCACCGAGTTCGACGAGACCGAGATCGCGCCCCTCGGCGGTGCCGGCCGCACCCGGGTTCTCGAGCAGCGACTGCTGGAGCGCCAACTCGACGGCCGAGTGGACGTCCGCGAGCGTCAGTGCCGTGACCGGCAGGTCGGGACCCAGCAGGCTGACCGCGTCGAGCACGGCGCGGTCCGTGACCCCCTGTTGGTCACGGCTGACGTAGGCCACTCGGCCGACGTCCACGGCCAGCGACGTCGCGATCAGCAACGTCATCGCCATGACGGCGGTCATGATCGAGATCACGCCGTCCTCGGACTGACCGACGGATCGGCGCCACACGGCCATGATCGTTCCCCTCACTGGTACTGGACGCTGGCGGTCGACGTGATGACGTCCGGCTGCGCCACGTCGAAGAGCGGGGGGAACAGCGGGTAGGTCGCCCAGTCGTAGACCACCTCGACGTGCGCGCACACGGGCTGGGGGGACCCGTTGCCGCAGGTCGGGAACGTGGTCGTCCAGGTCAGGTCGTCGGCGACGCCACCGTCGTCGAGCCACGCGAGTTGTTCCTGCACGACCTCGTCGATGCGCAGGCGGGCGTCGTCCTCGTCGACGTCGCCGTCGCCGTCGTAGTCGCCGATGTTGACGACCGAGCGCACCGCCTCGGCCGCCGCGTGCGTCACGGACTGCTGCACGCCGAACACGAAGCCGTAGGTCAACAGGCCCCACAGCAGCAGCACCATGAAGAGCACGAACACGATGGCGAACTCGACGATGACCGCGCCGTCCTCGCCATGTCGTTCGTGGTGGTCCTGCATCGCGGTCTCCTGCGTGCGCACGATCACAGCATCGAGTCGAAGATGGCGGACAACAGGCCGGCGATGGCCTGGTAGAGCTCCGGGCCCGCGAAGACGAACACCAGTCCGACGACGGCGGTGATCACGCCGTACTCGACGGCGGTGGTGCCGTCCTCGGCCCCGATCGAGTCGTGACGCACGCTGGCTCCGGTCTCGTGTCCTGTTGTCAGTGTCATTCGCGACGGCCGATCGGGCGATGGGGCGGGTGTCCCATCTGCCCAGACCGGACATGTCGGGCCCCAGTGGCCCGCCGTGGTCCGGATCTCAGCCACCCAGGTTCTGGGCGATCTGCATCGCAGCCGGGCCCATGATCACGATGAACAGGGCGGGCAGGATGAACACGACGAGGGGGAAGATCAGCTTCACCGGGAGCTTCGCGGCGGCCTCGCGCACGCGGGCACGACGGCGACGACGCATCTCGTCGGCCTGCGTCTGCAGGACGCGTGTCATCGGCATGCCGAGCGCGTCGGCCTGGAGCAGGGCGAGGATGAAGCCGTTGAGGTCGGGGATGTCCGTGCGGCTGCGGAGGTTCTGCAGCGCCTCGCGACGGGACAGGCCGAGCTCCATCTCGCTGAGCATGTGGCCGAGCTCGGCCGACAACGGCGATCGGAAGCGTTCCGTGACGGCCTGGATGGCGCCCTCGAGGCCCACACCGGCCTCCACCGTGATCGCCAGCACGTCCAACACGTCCGCGAGTTCACGTTCGATGTCCTCGACCCGGAGGTCGCGGCTCTGCTTCACGTACAGCGACGGCGTGAACAGCCCGAGCAGCGCGAGGCCGACCGTCAGGCCGACGACACCGTTGCCGCTCCAGCTGAGCCCGACGCCGAGCAGGAGCCCGAGCAGCGCCCCGACCACGCCTCCGACGACCTGGCCGGCCAGGTACTCCTCGGCGCCGAAGCGGCCGGACAACCCCGCGAGCACCAGGCGACGACGGATGTTCGCCATGTGGTTGCGCGGCAGCAGGTCCTGCATGCGCCCGGCGAGGTTCGTGCCGAACGGGATGAGGAAGCGGGTCGCGATCGGGCTGCGCAGGCGCTGGGTGTACTCGTCCAGCTGGTCGGGGGTCGCCTCGAACTCACCGAGCAACGCCTCGATGTCGACCGCTTCGCGCCACCGGAGGGCGTAGCTGATCAGCCCGGCACCGACGACCACGATGATGCCTGCTGCGAACAGGGCCAGTGCGTCCGTCACAGGTCCACCGCCTTCACCATGCGCGTCATGATGACCACGCCGATCACCATCATCACCCCGGCCGCGCCCATCAGCAGCAGGCCGGTCGGTGTGAACATGTCCTGGAAGTAGGCCGGGTTCGTCGTCTGGATGTAGAGCCCGACCACGAACGGGAGGGCGACCAGCGTCCACGCCGAGAAGCGACCTTCGGCGGTCAGGACGCGGACCTCGCGGCGGACCTCCTCACGCGACCGCATGAACTCGGCCAGCGTGAACAGCAGGTCGGCGAGCTTGCCGCCGCTGGTCTGCTGGATCCGGATCGCGTGCACGATCCATTCGAAGTCCTTGAGGGCGACCCGGTCGGCCATGCGGTCGAGGGCGTCGATGAGCGGCAGGCCCAGGCGCGTCTCGGCGAGGACGCGTTCGAACTCGTCGGACATCGGGGGCGGGGTCTCCTCGACCATCATGTCGATCGAGCGCAGCAGCGTGTGGCCCGAGCGCAACGACGACGCGATCAGCCCGAGCGTCGGTGGCAACTGCTCCTCGAAGGCGCGGGCACGCATGGCGACCCGCCGGTCGAGGAAGGCCATGAACGCCAGCGGGACCATCACGACGGCGACCAGCCCGGCTGCCCAGGCGTCGGTGAGCAGGGCGATCCAGACCGCGCCCGCGACCGCGGTCATGACCGCGGCGAGCACGTACTCGCCGGGGCGCAACGGCAGCCGTGCCTTCGTGAGCTTGTCCCCGATGCGCTCGACGAGGTCGAGGCGTTCGAGGACCTGGTCGACCGCGCCAGCGGTGGGCGCGAGCAGGCCGACCCGCTCGACGACGTCCTGCGGGTCCACGTCCTCTTCACCGAAGGGCAGCTCCAGGAACCGCAGGATGTCGTCCTGACGGGCCCGGGCGCGGGACATGAGGCTGACGACCATGATCGCCAGGCCGGCCCCCACCAGGAGCGCTGCGAGCAACTCGATCACTTGCGCCTCCCCGAGGTCGCCGCCTTCTGACGCGGTGCGGGATTGCTGGGACGGAACACCGCGGCGGGGAGTTCGACGCCGTGGGTCTTGAGCTTCTCGAGGAACTTCGGGCGCAGGCCGGTCGGTTCACCGACACCGGTGTACTTGCCGTTGGTGTTGAGCTTGGGCTCGTAGCTGAAGAGCTCCTGGAGGGTGATCGTGCGGTCCTCCATGCCCTGGACCTCCTGCACCGACGTGATCTTCCGGCTCCCGTCGGGCAGGCGCGTGATCTGGATCACGATGTCGATCGCACTCGTGATCATCTCGCGGATGGCACGTTCCGGCAGGTCGTGGCCGGCCATGAGGACCAGCATCTCGAGCCGCTGCAACGCGTCGCGCGGCGAGTTCGCGTGCAGCGTGGTCATCGACCCCTCGTGGCCCGTGTTCATGGCCTGGAGCATGTCCAGCGCCTCGCCGCCACGACACTCACCGACCACGATGCGGTCTGGGCGCATGCGCAGGGTGTTGCGGACGAGCTCCCGGATCGTGACCTGGCCCTGACCCTCGGCGTTCGACGGACGCGCCTCGAGCGTGACGACGTGTGGCTGCTGCAGCTGCAGCTCGGCCGCGTCCTCGACCGTGATGATCCGCTCGTGCTCGGGGATGAAGCGCGACAGGACGTTGAGCATCGTGGTCTTGCCGGTCGCGGTACCGCCCGAGACCAGGACGTTCAGGCGACGGCGGACGCACGCCTCGAGCACGACCGCGAGGTCGTCCGACAGCGACCCGAACCCGATCAGGTCCTGGACGGTGAACGGGTCCTCGGAGAACCGCCGGATCGTCAGGCACGCCCCGTGCACGGCGAGCGGCGGCACGATGGCGTTGACACGCGAGCCGTCCGGCAGGCGGGCGTCGACCATGGGTGAGGACTCGTCGACCCGCCGGCCCACTGCCGACACGATCTTCTCGATGACGGTGCGGTACTCGATGCGGCTGTCGAAGGCGAGGTCGGTCTTGGTGACGATGCCGTCGCGCTCGACCCAGATCTCGTCGAAGTCGTTGCACATGACCTCGGTCACATCGGGGTCGTGGAGGAGCTCGTCGATCACCCCGTAGCCCAGCATGTCCGAGATGATCTCGGCCACGAACGCGCGGCGGTCCGCCACCGAGATCTTCAGGTCCTCCTGGCCGAGCATCCGGTCGACGAGGGTCAGCACCTCGGACTCGAGGTCCTGGCCCTGGGCCTCACCGCGACTGACCTTGGGGGCGAGCTCCTTGAGCACGCCCTCGCGCACCTTCCGCTTGGCCACGGCCCAGCGAGTCGCTGGGTCCGCCTTCGCCGACGGTTTCGCGGACGCCTTCGCCTCGGGCGCCGCCTTGGCGCTGGCCTTCGACCGGGAGCCCGACGTGGGCTTCGCGGCCTTGGGCGCGCTGCGCGGCGTGCTGACGCGCCCGCTGGAGTCGTCGGGTCCGTCGGCCCGCTGCAACTTGTCGCTCAACTTCACCACGTCAGGTCACCTCTCGATGGTCGCTTCGGACCGATCAGGTTGCGGGCGCGTCCTCACGACGGCCCACGAGTCGGCGGTACCAGGACTGCGGCTTGTGGGCCGTGAGCGAGGCACGAGCCGCCTCGCGAGCCTCCTCGGGCAGGAAGTCGACGATCCCCGAGACCAGCTCGACCGACACGGCCGAGTCCGGCGCCGTGGCGACGACGGGCATCCCGGAGTTCATGGAGCGAGGGACCTCACGCGAGAACGGGATCTTCGACCGGAACCCGCGCGGGAACAGGCGCTCGATGTCCGCCGACTCGATGCCGACGCCTGTCTGGTCCTTGTTGAGGATCAGCGACACGTCGTCCTGCGGGATGCGCAGGCGGTCGAGCGTCTGGAGGAAGAGGCGCAGGTTGCGCACCGACGACAGGTCCAGCGCGGCGAGCACGAACAGGTGGGTCGAGCGATCGAGGGCGGCAAGCGTGGCCTCGCCGAGGCCGGTCGGGTTGTCGACGATCACGTAGTCGAAGTGGTCCTGCGCGGCCTTGATGATCCGCAGGACGTCCTGGGGACGGATGGCATCCGCCTCGGCCGGGTCGAGTGGGGCCGGCAGGACGAACACCCCCGACTCGTGGACGGTCATCATCTCGGGCAGGTATTCGGACAGTTCCGCGTCGTCGTCGATCGCGATCGCGTCGGTGATCGTGCTCTGCGCGCGGACCCGCAGGGCCGTGAGCACCTCGCCGAACTGCAGGTCGAGGTCGACCAGCGCCACCCGCTTGCCGGTCAGCCGAGCCAGCGAGAACGCCATGTTGGTCGCGTAGAAGGTCTTGCCACAGCCGCCGGTCGCCGAGCAGACGGTGAACACCTCGCCCAGCGGGCGGATGGCCGCAGCCGCTGCGTCGTCGACCGACGCCGCGAGGCGGTCCGCCAGGTCGATGGCGCGCAGGACCGACGCCCGCAGTTCGTCACCCTCGTTGGGGTCCACGAGGGCGTCGGCACCGACCGCCACGACGTCGCGCATCGCGGCGCCAGGACGACGATCGAAGGCGAGCACGATCCGCACTGCCGGGTAGAGGTCGCGGAAGCTCGCCAGCTCCGCGATGGCCTGCTTGGTCGAGCACGACGGACCTGCGATCACGACACCGGTGGGGCGCGCCCACTCGTGCAGTTCCTCGAGGTCGGCGACGGCCAGCAGTTCGGGCGTCGGGTGGACCGCCGACAGCAGGGCCTCGACGCTGACCGCGAGGTACGGGTCGGGCTCGACGACGATGACGGTGCGTGGTGTGCTCACGACGATGCCTCGCTGTCGCTCTCGGACGGCTCGGGAGCCGCTTCGGTGGCCTCGTCCTCCGGGCTGGGCAGGAGCGTGAACCACAGTTCGTTGGGGTGGCCCTCGTACTCGTTCGACAGCGCCATCACGAGGGGCACGTCCGTGGGGTCGAGCGCCAGCAGGACGGTCAGGTTCCCGTCGTTGCTGGACGGCACCGCACCGACGACGCCGAGGATCTCGACCTCGTCGAGGACGGTCTCGGGCTCGATGGGCGTGTCGTGGAGCTGTCCACCCTCTGGCTGCTGGGTGAGCGTCACGTCGTAGTTGGGGTCGAGCACCACGGCCTGCGGGAGGCGGTAGAGCCGGATCAGGTCGCCGGCCTGGGGCGTCGCCGCGACACCGCGGACGAAGTTCACCCGGACGGCGAGTGCCTCCATGCCGTCCGGGACGTCAACGGGGTAGGGCATGCGGGCGCTGGCGATCTGCTCGGGGGTCAGCGGCGCCGCCGACGGCGTCGGTGTCGCGGCCGCTGCCGGTGTCGGGCTCGCGGCGGGCGAGGGCTCAGCCTGGTCGTCGCCACCGTTGAGGATGACGAGGACGAGGATCACGCCGACGAGCAGCACCGCTGCTCCGATGGCGAGCAGGCGGCTGTTCGACGAGGAACTCTGACTGGACACGTGGACTTGTCTCCGCTCGCGTCCCGACCCAGGTGCCGGGCACGGATTCACCGTACGACGGTGTCCGGTTCACCGGCATGGGCTGCGTGCCCCATCTTGACGAAACGGGTGATTGGGAGATCAAGACGCCGACGACCCCCCAAACAGGCCCGGAACGGGCAATTGGCCTGCTGGTGCGGGGTCGGTCAGCCCGGGAGTTCGATCAGGCCGTGCTGCAGCGCCGTGACGATGGCGGCGGACCGGCTGTTGACGCCGAGGCGCTCGTAGACCTTGGACAGGTGGTTGCGGACCGTCTTCGGGCTGATGAAGAGCTTCTCGGCGACCTCCGCCGGGGTGCACCCGTCGGCCAGCATCTGCAGGATCTGCGCTTCGCGTTCCGTCAGGTGCGGGCCGTCCTGGTCCCCCGCCTCGTCGTCGTCGCCGGGCACGGCGGCGGCCTCGTCACCCTGCCCGATGCCCGATGAGATGACGCGGTGGCCCTCCAGCGCCCGGTGCACGCCGGCGACGACCTCCTCACCCGAGGCGTCCTTCAGCAGGTAGCCGGCAGCTCCGGCGGACCGGGCCTTCTCGACGAGGTCGGCGTCGGCGTGCATCGTCAGGACCAGGACGCGCGAGTCCGGCGCCCTGGTTC
>JBFJMP010000044.1:0-11085 GCA_041633895.1 Nitriliruptoraceae bacterium | reverse complement strand
GTCGACCGCGCGAGCGACCGCGGGCAGCATCGCGGCGAGGGCCGCGACCCGTCCGTCGCGGGGCGCCCGCGCCCGCCACACCGCGATCCCGGTGTCGGGCTGGTTGGTCGCACGCAGCATCGGCAGCATGCGGCCACCCGTGACCGTCTCCAGTCCGAGTTTCGCGCCAACGCTCCACGCGAGCACCGAATCGGCGGGACGGCTCCACGCCGGCCACGCCGACGCCCCGGGCATCGCCGCCAGCACGCGGATGGTCGGCAGCAACGGCAACGTGCGCACCTCGGCGCCCGGTGGGACGTACGGCGCATCGAGGCGCCCGACCTCGCCGGCCGGCAGCCCGAGTTCCTCCAGGGCGGCACGCAGGTCACCGTCCGAGGCCATCCAGGCCTGGAACGACGACGCCGCCGGCACCGGGTCGGCCGGTACGAAGGTCAACTGCAGCGCACGTGAGCCACTGCGAGCGGGGAGATCCACCGTGTTCCTTGGAATGCGGGACCTGCGAGCGTACTCACCCGGAGGCGGACCTTCGTCCTGCGTCCGCCCTGCGTCGACCGCGCGCAGGTTCGGAATCACTTCCCACCCGTCCGGCGTTGCATGCGGTACGAACACCAGATGAGACCCCGCTCCCCCTGTGAGGTGACCGCCATGACGGCCACGACGCACGACACCCAGCGCACCGCCACGACCGATCGCCACCAGGCAACCGTGTCCTGGCTCGAGGAGCAGTTCCCGGGTTGGACGGTCACCGTCGACGAGGGCGAGACCGGATTCGGCGACCTCCAACCCCTGTGGGTCGCCACGATGGATGGCCATCACCCGCAGGCCGAGAAGTCCGCCGCCAAGCTCCACACGCGCCTCGCGGACTACCTGTACCGCATCGAGCGGCGTGAGGCCCTGAGCAACTGACCGGGTCGGGCAACCGCCGACGACCACGCCGCTCGCGTACGGTCGGTCCGTGAACGTCCTCGACACCGTCCTGCTCGTCCTGATGGCCACCGCCGCCTGGACGGGCCACCGCATGGGGCTGTTGGCTCGTGCCCTGTCGTGGGCCGGCGCGCTGGTCGGCCTCGTGGTGGCCACGCGCGCCGTGCCGGCCGTGCTGTCATGGTGGCCGGACGGCTCGGCGACCACGCGCCTGCTCATCGGCCTCGGCACCGTCCTGCTCTGCACGTCCGTCGGGTCGGCGCTGGCGGAGCTCATCGGGCTGCGCATCCGACGTCGGGTGCACCGCACCCCCTTCGGCGTGATCGACCGGGCGGGCGGAGCCGTGGCCGGGGCGCTGAGCGTCCTGCTCGTCGTGTGGTTCCTGCTGCCGGCGCTGGCGAACACCCCGGGCTCGATCGCGGCCCAGGCGCGCCAGTCGACCGTGGTCGGGTGGGTCCAGCAGGTCGCTCCCGAACCGCCGGACACCTCGCGGGCGCTGGGGCGACTGGTCGACCAGAGCGGCTTCCCCGACGTCTTCGCGGACCTGCGCCCCGCCCCGATCATCGGCCCACCCCCCGACCAGATCCCCGTCGACGAGGCCGTGGTCGCCCAGGCGCGGTCCTCGACCGTCAACGTCGAGGCGTTCGGCTGCGGCTCCGGGTTCGAGGGCTCGGGCTTCGTCGTCGCGGACGGGATCGTCGCCACGAACGCGCACGTGATCGCCGGATCCGACGAGATCCGACTGCGTCGTCCCGACGGTGAGGTGGTCCCCGCCACGATCCTGCACAGCGACTCCAACCGGGACCTCGCACTGCTCGAGGCGCCCGGCATCGGGCGTCCGGCGTTGCCGTTGCGGGACCCGGTCGTCGACGAGTCCGGGGCGACGATCGGCTACCCCGGCGGCCAGGACGTGCCGCGGGTGGCCCCCGCGGTCGTGCGCGACGACCGGTCCACCGTGGGGCGTGACCTGTACGGCTCGGAACTCGTCACGCGCCGCGTGCTGTTCCTCGCCGCCAACCTCCAGCAGGGCGACTCCGGTTCGGCGCTGATCGGCGGCGACGGGGCGGTCATGGGGGTCGTGTTCGCCGTGTCCCCCGACGATCCCGACGTCGCCTACGCCCTCCACCCGCAGGAACTGCGGGATGTGCTCGCCGCCGCGCCGAACCGCTCGACCGGGAGCTGTGCCTGATGTTGTAGTTGTTGCTGATGTTGCTGTTGTGCTTTAAAGTTGTCACTCGACAACCAGTGCCGACATGGCAGGGGCGCACCAGTGCGACAGCTTCGAACCCGTTGGTCCGTCCTCGGGCGGGCCATCCGCAGCCAGGTCCCCGGAGGTGCACGCACGGCGTGGCTGCGTGGCGCGGCCGGCGTCACCGCACTGATGCTCGCGACCGGCGCCGCCTACACCGTCGAGTCCGGTGACACCCTCAGCGGCATCGCCGGCCGCCTCGGCGTGTCCGTCGGCGCCCTGGCGGACGCGAACGACATCGCCGACAGCAACCTCATCTTCGTCGGTCAGGTGCTGACCATCCCCGGCGCGGACGCTGGCGCCGCTGCCAACTCCGCCACGGGCGGCGGGACCGTGGTGTCCGGTGGCACGCACGTCGTGTCCCCCGGCGAGTCACTCGCGGCGATCGCCTCACGGTACGGACTGTCGATCCAGGACCTCGCCCGTGCCAACGGGATCACCGATCCCAACCGCGTGCTGGCCGGCGCACTGCTGCGCATCGCGACGGCTCCCCCGCCGACGCCCGGCGTGGCCGGCGGGACGACCGCGGGCACCTACGTCGTCCAGCCGGGCGACAACCTGAGCGCCATCGCCGCACGTGCCGGGACGAGCGTCGGCGAACTGGTCGCCGCCAACGACATCGCCGACCCGAACCGCATCGTGGTCGGCCAGGAACTGACCGTCCCGGGCGGCACGGCGGGCCCGGCCTGGGTGTGTCCGGTCGCCGACGCGTCGTTCATCGACGACTACGGCGTCGCCAAGCCGGACGGACGGCGCCACGAGGGCGTCGACGTGTTCGCGCCGCTCGGCACGATCATCGTCGCCCCGGTGGGCGGCACCGTTCGCCACGTCCAGGGCGCGCGCGCCGGTCTGCAGTTCGTCCTCGACGGCGACGACGGCTACACGTACATGGGCATGCACCTCGACAGCTTCGGCCCCGCCGGGCGCGTCGAACAGGGCCAGGCCCTCGGCCAGGTCGGCAACACGGGCAACGCCGTCGGGGGCCCACACCACCTGCACTTCGAGATGCACCACGACGGCGTCGTCAACCCCTACGCCACGCTGCGCGCGTACTGCTGAACCGGCCTCAGGCGACGGGTTCGACCCCGTCGCGGTGACGCACGGCCAGGTCGCGGTAGGCCTGCGGGTTCACGTCCACCCAGAACGCCGACGGGGTGCCCTCGATGGGCCCCTTCTCGACCGCAGGTGAGCCCGCGGCCATCATCCCGTCGCCGATGGTCGCACCGGGGCGGACCAGCGACCCGCCGGCGATCAGCGCCCGCGCCCCGATCGTCGCCCCGTCGAGCACGGTGGCGCCGTTCGCGATGAGCGCCTCGGCCCCGACCGTCGCGCCGTGGACGACACAGTTGTGGGCGACCGTCGCCCCGGCGCCGATCTCGCAGGGCATCCCCGGGGGCGCGTGCAGCACCGCCCCGTCCTGGACGTTCGCGCCCGCTCGGATCACGACCGGGGCGTAGTCGGCGCGCACGACGGCGCCGTACCAGACCGACGCACCCTCCTCGATCGTGACGTCACCGACGACCGTGGCCGTCGGGGCCACGAAGGCCGTGGGGTGGACGGTGGGCGCGACACCTTCGAACGAGTACAGGGACATGGGTCAGACTCCGGCCGGTCGGTCGTGTGCGAGGGGGCAGGGTGCCCGATCGGGGGCAGCCTTCCACACCGCGAGGCCCTACGCTTGGCCGCATGAGCACACAGACCGAGACCCGCCCCGACGTCACCCCGTCCACGGACGAGGGCGACCACGACCGCTTTGCGCACTACGTCGACAAGAACGAGGCGTCGCGCGCGTACGTCGAGGGCACGCCCGTCCGCGCCCTCTGCGGGAAGGTGTGGGTGCCGTCGCGGGACCCGTCCCGCTACCCGGTCTGCCCGACCTGCCAGGACATCGTCGACGAGGTGTTCGGCAAGGACGACGACGGCGACGGCGACGCCTGAGCGATCAGGTGATGCCCGTGGGTGCCGTGATGGGGTCCACGTGCCGTGGGTCACGGGTGCCGGCGAGCCGGTGGCCGAAGGGCAGCGACACCTCCACCACCAGGGGCAGCAGCACGATGGTCATCACCGTGCCGATCCCGAGTTGGCCGCCGAGGGCGAAGCCCAGCAGGACCAGGACGCCGTCCAGCAGGAACCGCGCGACCCCCGGTCGGATCGGGTAACGGCGGTACAGCCCCACGAACAGGGCATCCTGCGCGGACGGACCGAGGTCCGCTGCCACGTAGAGCCCGACGCCGACGCCGATGAGGGTCGTCCCGACGCCGAACTGCACGATCCCCCACGCCAGGGCGTCTGGCTCGGGGATCACGTCGAGCAGCACGTCGACGAACGGCCCGATCAGGAACGCGATCACGACGGTTGCCGGCCCGGGCGGGACACGCAACCAGAACCAGGCGAGCGCGAGCGCCACGAAGCTCTCGGCGATGACCACCACCGCGAACGTCAGGCCCGTCGAGTCCACGAGCCCCGTCTCGAACACCTGCCAGGACCCGACGCCGACGCCCGCGGTGATCGACATCGCCACGCCGACCCCGAGCAGCAGCACGCCGACGACGAGCACCGCCCAGCGGCGCGTCACGAGCGCAGCATGCGGGCCATCGCGTCCTCGTCCAGGGCGATCCACAGGGCCTCACCCACGGCCAGTACCTCCCCCGCCGCCGACACGACGGCCGAACCCGAGCGGATCTTGCGACCGTCGATGGCGTCGCGCCACCCCGTGACCACGGCGTCCTCGCCGATGGGGATCGGGGCGTGGGTCGTCACCGCCAGGCTGGCCAGCACGCCGGGCCGTCCGTCCGTGCCGCCGAAGTAGCTGGCACAGTCCAGCGCCGCCCACACGAACGCCTCGGCGACGACGTCGTCGCCGAGGTCCGGCGCGGGCGTCCAGGCCGTGGCGTGCAGGTTGACGTCCGCGCCGTCCGCCACAGGCCCCGGAAAGAGGTCGAGGCCGTCACCGTCTGGACGGCGTGGCCCACAGACGAAGCACGTCGCGAAGGGGTGGTCGTGCATGCCCGGGAACCTGGCCATCGCGGCGCGCGCCGTGTCGACGTCGGGTGTGTGTCCCACCGCCGCGGCGACGGGATCGGCGGTCCGCACCTGCCCGACGACCACGGTGTCGTGGAGCACGTCCACGCCCCCGTCCACCTCGACGACGTCGAGTGCGACGTCCATGGGCGGCGGTGTGCGCAGGGACACGCGGACCGGCCCGTCGACGAGGGCAGCGAAGCGGCCGGCGGCGTAGCCGCCGTTGGCCGAGTGGGGCGGCCCGTTGAAGCGACCCGGCAGTGAGAGCATCGTCAGACCCAGACGTTCACGGAGGCGAAGGGAGCCTGCGACCCTACCGCTCAGGCCGCCGTCGGGAGCAGCGCCACACCGACCATGAGGTAGTGCAGGGTGGCCCCGACGATGACGAGCAGGTGCCAGATCTCGTGGTAGCCGAAGACGTGTGGGCGCGGATCGGGGCGCTGGATCGCCACGATCACCGCACCGACCGTGTACGCGACACCGCCCGCGAGCAGCAGGCCGAGCGCGGACCACCCGGCGAGGTGCAGCAGGCGCGGCATCGCCAGCACCGTCGTCCAACTCAACGCCAGGTACATCGTGTGTGCCACGCCCCGCGGCGTCGCAAAGGGGAGCCACTCGATGGCGATGCCGACCGCGCAGGCGCCGCCCACGCCGACGAGCAGCAGCGTGCGCCACCCGCCGTCGAGGCCAAGCAGTGCCACGGGCACCAGCGTCCCGAAGATCGCGATGTAGATCGCCGTGTGGTCGAGGCGGAACAGGATCTCGGTCGCGTCGGGACTCCACCGGCGGTAGTGGGTCAGGGCCGACGCGGTGAACATGATCGCCATCGCCGCCCCGAACACGGCCGCGGCCAGCCGCGGCGTCCCGGAGGGTGCCGACAGGGACAGCACCACGGCAGCCGGCACGGACAGGATGGCGGCGGCACGGTGCGACAGGCCACGCAGTGCCGGCCGCGGTCCCGAGAGCGCGCGGATCGTGTTGTGCGAGTGCGCCATCGCGCTCGTGGACTCCATGGCCGCAAGGGTACGGACAGAGCGGGGACCTGCCGCGGATACCCTTCGCGGTCCACCTCACCGGACCAAAGGTCTCGCCGTGTCCGACGACCGTCGCATCCGCGGCGAAGCCGAACGCCGTCGCACGTTCGCCATCATCTCGCACCCGGACGCCGGCAAGACCACGCTGACCGAGAAGTTCCTGCTGTACGCAGGCGCGATCGAGGAGGCCGGCGCCGTACGCCAACGTCGGGCGTCGCGCTCGGCGCGGTCCGACTGGATGAAGCTCGAGCAGGATCGCGGCATCTCGATCAGCTCGACGGTCCTGCGCTTCGACCACGACGGGCACGTGTTCAACCTGCTCGACACGCCCGGCCACCGCGACTTCTCGGAGGACACGTACCGGGTCCTGTCCGGCGTGGACGCCGCGATCATGGTGCTCGACGGGGCGCGGGGCGTCGAGCCCCAGACCAAGAAGCTGTTCGAGGTCTGCAAGCGTCGGGGCACCCCGCTCATCACGTTCGTGAACAAGTTGGACCGCCCGACGATGGACCCGCTGGCAATCCT
Source organism: Nitriliruptoraceae bacterium (assembly GCA_041633895.1). GTDB lineage: Bacteria > Actinomycetota > Nitriliruptoria > Nitriliruptorales > Nitriliruptoraceae > JBFJMP01. The sequence continues at coordinate 4,332 of JBFJMP010000044.1, read as the reverse complement.
CGACGACATCGAGTCGCAGCTGGGCCTGATCGCGACGCCGGTCACGTGGCCGGTCAAGCCGGGGCGGCGCCTCGAAGGCGTCGTCGACCGCCGCGATGCGACCTTCCACCGCTTCGACGACACGGCACACGGCACGTCGCGTGGCTCCGTCGACGTCAGCGCGTGGGACCCGGCCAACGTCGACGAGGGCCAGGTCATCGCGGACGAGCTCGCCCTCCTCGACGAGATGGGGGTCGACCACGACGAGGAGCTCTTCCTCGCGGCCGAGACGACGCCCGTGTTCTTCGGCTCGGCCCTGTCCAACTTCGGTGTTCGCCTGATCCTCGACGCCGTGCGTGATCTCGCCCCGTCGCCGGGTGCGCGCGAGACCATCGACGGCGACCACCGCCCCGTCGAGGCGCCGTTCTCGGGCTTCGTGTTCAAGGTCCAGGCGAACATGGACCCCCGGCATCGCGACCGGCTCGCGTTCGTCCGCATCTGCTCGGGCCGGTTCGACCGCGGGGCGCAGTTGACCTGTACGCGCAGCGGCAGCCGCGTGACCGCCAAGTACGCCCACCAGGTGTTCGGGCGCGACCGCGTCACCGTCGACGAGGCCTTCCCGGGCGACATCATCGGCCTCGTCAACGCCACCGACCTGCGCATCGGCGACACCCTCTACGACCAGGAGCCGGTGACCTTCCCGTCGATGCCGGTGTTCACCCCCGAGCACTTCCGCGTGGCCATGCCGGCGGACCGCTCGCGCGTGAAGCAGTTCCGGACCGGCCTGCAGCAACTCGACGAGGAGGGCGTGATCCAGATCCTGCGCCAGGACGACCTCGGCGACCAGGCGCCGCTGCTCGCCGCCGTCGGCGTCCTGCAGTTCGACGTGGCCGAGTGGCGCATGGAGCACGAGTTCCGTTCGCCGGTGCGCCTCGAACCGACGTCGTGGGCGCAGGCCCGCCGCACCGACGAGGAGTCCGCCGTCGAACTCGCCGGCATGCGGGACGTGGCGATCTACCGACGCTCGAGCGGCACCCCGATGGCGCTGTTCCGCGACCAGTGGCAGTTGCAGCGGATCGAGCGCGACAACCCCGAGTTGACGCTGGACCTGATCGTCACCGCCTGACGAACGCGGCGTCGGGGTTCACTGCTGCTGTTGGGCCTGCGCCTGCTGGGCCTCGGCCAAGGACGTCCGGCGCATGTCGACGGTGACCTCGAGCCCGTGCTCGGCGCCGCCGCCGTAGACGCCTCGCAGGGGTGACACGTCGTCGTAGTCGCGGCCATGGCCGATCTTGACGTGGCGCTCCCCCACCTCCTGGCGGTTGGTCGGGTCGAGCCCCCACCAGCCGAAGCCGGGGACCGCCACTTCCGCCCACGCATGCGTCTGCACGGTGGCCTCGTCACCGTCGACGTCGTCACCCGAGGCGTCGTCGGCCGTGAAGAGGTAGCCGGACACGTAGCGCGCCGGGATCCCTGCAGCCCGACAGCAGGCGACCAGGAGGTGCGCGAAGTCCTGGCACACCCCTTCGCGTTCGCGCCAGACCGTGTCCACGTCGACGCCCACGAACGTCGCACCGGGCGTGTACGTGATCGAGGTCCCCACCATCCGGTGCAGGGACAGCACGAAGCCGACGAAGTCGTCGCCGGCGTCGGCACGGCGTGACTCGACGGCCCCAGCGATCCCGTCGCCCCAGTCCGTGTGGCGGGTCGCCGCGAGGAACTCCTGGTGCTCGTCACGAAATGCCCGCGTCACGTCCGACAGCCGCGGGGTTACGGCCATCGCACTCGGCGGCGTGGTCTCGACCGTGGCCTGCGCGATCACCCGCAGGTGCTGGTGGGGCAGGCGCACACCGAACGTGTCGACGCGGGTCCCCCAGTAGTCGGTGTAGCTGAACACCCGTGCGCTCGGGGAGGTCCGCACGTCGTAGTGCACGACGTTCTGGCGCTCGTCGCTGGTCGGGGCGGCGCGCAGTTCGTTCTGCGACTCGACCACCTCGCCGGTGTAGTCGAAGGTCGTCACGTAGGCGATGTCGAAGCGCATCAGGTCGCCGTCACGTTGTGGAGGATCATCGGCTGGGTGTGCCGGAAGAACTCGTCGCCGACGCAGTCCGCCACCTCCCGGATCTGGTTCTGGATGCCGTCGAAGAAGGGGCCGAGCCCCTCCGCCAGCAACTCCTCCACGTTGCGGAACTCCACCCCGGCTCGCATCCGCCCCAGGCGCCGCCGCGCCCGCCCCACGCCGGGCGTGCCGTCACCGAGCACCGCCAGCTGGTGGTCGGCCGACTGGAGGCAGTAGAGGACGGCTCGCGGGAAGGCGGACGAGAAGACCAGGAAGTCGATCACCCCGGCCGGGTCCATCTGCTGGTGGGTCTTGCGGAACGCCTCGGACGCCGACACGGACTTGAGGATCGCGAGGCCGTCCGCGAACCCGAGCTCCTCGTGGACCTGGCCGTTGCGCCCCAGGCGCACGAGCAGCAGTCGGCACGTCATCTCGACCCGCTCGAGCATCCGTCCGAGCGTGAGGAAGCGCCAGCCGTCGTCGTGGGGCATCGTGTCGTTCGCGACGCCGACGACGAGCTGTGCGCCGCGCTTGACCTCACCGAACAGTTCGTACGGTTGGCCGGCGAGGTCCGCGTGCACGTCGCGCTGCGAGATCTGCAGGTAGAGCGAGTTGATGGCCTCCCAGGTCTCGCTCGACACCAGTTCACGCACCCCACGGAGGTTGTCCCGGGCACGGGTGATCGACGCACGCACGGATCCCCCGTTGGTCACGTCGTCGACGAGGAACTCGATGGCGCGGGCCGGGTCAACCTCGCCGTGGCGTTCGGCGTACGTGCTGGCGAGCTGGAGGACGTCGAGCAGCTGGGCCCAGGTCTCGCGCACCTCGATCGCCGGTGACTCCAGCAGGCCGTGGTAGGTGACGTCGACCATGCGTGCGGTCAGTTCCGCCCGCTCGATGTAGCGCCCGGCCCAGAAGAGGTTCTCGGCATGTCGTGCGAGCATGGCTCAGCCCTCCTCGTCCGCGGGTTCCGGGGGCGCGCTGCGGTCGGCCTCGAGGATCCACGTGTCCTTCGACCCACCGCCCTGCGACGAGTTCACCACCAACGAGCCCTTCCGGAGGGCGACGCGCGTGAGCCCGCCGGGGATCACGGTCGAGGTCTCGCCACTGATGACGAAGGGTCGCAGGTCGACGTGACGTCCCTCCACACGATCGCCGACGAGGGTGGGGTGGCGCGACAGTTGCACGACCTCCTGGGCGATGTAGCCACGCGGATCCTGTTCCACGAGGTCGGCGAACGTGGCGATCTCGTCGCGTGTCGCAGCGGGACCGATGAGCATCCCGTAGCCGCCGGACTCGGCCACCGGCTTGACCACCAACTCGTCGAGGCGCGACAGCACCTCGACGCGCTGGTCCGGGTCCCACAGCAGGTAGGTGTCGACGTTGGGGAGGATCGGCTCCTCGTCGAGGAAGTACCGGATCAGGTCCGGCACGAACGCGTAGAACGCCTTGTCGTCGGCGACGCCGTTGCCGATCGCGTTCGAGATCGTGACGTTGCCGGCGCGTGCGGCCGACACGAGTCCGGGGACGCCGAGCGTCGAGTCGCCGCGGAACACGACCGGATCGAGGAACTCGTCGTCGATGCGCCGGTAGATCACGTCCACGCGCTTGAGGCCACGCGTGGTGCGCATGTACACGACGTGCTCGTCGACCACGAGGTCACGCCCCTCCACGAGGTCGATGCCCATCTGGCCGGCGAGGAACGCGTGCTCGAAGTACGCCGAGTTGTAGGTGCCCGGGGTCAGGACGACCACCTGCGGGTCCTCACCGGCGGCACGGGGCGCGACGGACTTCAGGGCGGCCAGCAGCAACTGCCCGTAGTGGCCGACGGGGCGCACGCGGTGCGCAGCGAACACGCCGGGCAGCACGCGCGTCATCGCCGCGCGGTTCTCGAGCACGTACGAGATCCCCGACGGGTTGCGGAGGTTGTCCTCCAGCACCCGGTAGGTGCCCTCGTCGTCACGCACGAGGTCGATGCCGGCGACGAGGCAACGCGACCCGTGCAGCGCCGGGATGCCGAACGCCTCGCGCCGGAAGCCCGACGCGGACGTCACCAGCCAGTCCGGGACGATCCCGTCGCGGACGGCGAGTCGCTCGCCGGCGTACAGGTCCTCGAGGAAGCGGTTGAGGGCCGTGACGCGCTGGAGCAGGCCCTCCTCCACGGTCGCCCACTCGTCCGCAGGGATGATCCGCGGCACCAGGTCCATCGGGAAGGTCCGCTCGACCCCTTCGTCCTCGCCGTACACCGTGAACGTGATGCCCTGGGTGTGGAACAGGCGATCCCGTTGGCGCTC
>JBFJMP010000043.1:0-11098 GCA_041633895.1 Nitriliruptoraceae bacterium | reverse complement strand
GGCGACCCGTCGGGGCGCGACGCGGAACGGGAACTCCTCGACGACGCGGCGCTGGACCGCCACCTCGCCGGCATCCGCGCCCAGCTCGGGATGGTGCTCGACTTCAGCGACCCCGACCGCGGGATCCTCGTCGACAACCACGACTGGATCGGACCCCTCAGCTTCCTCGACTTCCTGCGTGACGTCGGCAAGCACTTCTCGGTCAACGCGATGATCGCCCGCGAGTCCGTCAAGAAACGGCTCGAGGAGCGCGAACAGGGCATCAGCTACACCGAGTTCAGCTACCAGCTCCTCCAGGCCTACGACTTCGCCCACCTCTTCGAGGCCGAGGGCTGCCGACTGCAGGGCGGCGGCTCGGACCAGTGGGGCAACATCACCGCCGGCATCGACCTCACCCGGCGGATGCACGGCGGCGAGGTGTTCGGGCTGACCTGGCCGCTGCTGACGACCGCCGACGGGGCGAAGTTCGGCAAGTCGGCGGGCAACGCCGTGTGGCTCGACCCCGAGATGACCAGCGCCTACAGCTACTACCAGTACTGGTTCAACGCCGACGACCGCGACGTCGTGAAGTTCCTCAGGCTGTTCACGTTCCTCGACCTCGACGAGATCGCGGAGCTCGAACGCGCCCACGAGGAGGACCCGCGCGCCCGGGTCGCCCACCGTGTCCTGGCCCGCGAGGCCACTCGCGTCGTCCACGGCGACGACGGGGCGGAGGCTGCCGAACGGGCGACGGCCGTGCTGTTCGGTCGGGAGCCCTTCACGGGCATGGACGACCGCACGCTGGCGGACGCGTTCGCCGAGGCGCCGACGACGGTGCTCGACCGTGCCCGCCTCGACGAAGGGCTCGGCCTGCTCGACCTGCTCAGCTCGATCGGGGCGGCGGCGTCCAACGGCGAGGCGCGCCGCCACGTCCAGCAGGGCGCGGTGCGCCTGAACAACGCCGTGGTCGACGACCCGGCGGCGACGGTGACGGTGGCCGACCTCGCGTCCCCCACGTCCCTCGTCGTGCGCGTCGGCAAGAAGCGATACTTCCTGGCACGGTTCCTGGACGAGACGACGGCGGACTGATGCGACTCGAGCGCTTCGAGGTCCACGACCATCGCACGGTGGTCGACGACGGACTCGAAGTACGCATGGGGCGTGCGGTGACGGTGCTGGTCGGACCGAACCTCGCGGGCAAGTCCAACCTCGCCCGCGCCCTCGCGATGGCGCTGGATCCCGCGCTGCCGGTCGACCTCGACCGCGAGCGCCCCGTCGACCGCCCCGACGCGTTCCCGCGCGTCGACATGCGGTGGACCGCGCGGAAGCACGGGCTGGCGCGGCACGTCGACGTCGAGGTGTCGTGGCCCTACGGCCAGCGTGTGGTGTCGGCCCGGCACGGTGACCTCGACGACCTCGTCGAGCGCCGGCCGGTGGTCGCCTGGGCCGAGGACCATCCCGCCGACATCCTGCTGCGGGTCGCCGAGTCGCTCACCGACCTGCCGATGGCGGACCTGGCGGCCGACCTGCTGCCGACGCTGCAACGCGTGCTGCCGGGCGTCGCGCACCTCGACCTGGGCGAGCGCCTCGGGGACCGCGTCGTCGTGACCGACGAGGCCGGCTTCACCGTGGCCTCACACACGGTGCGGGCCACGTTCGCGGCGGCCGTCGCGGCCCATCTCGTGCGACGCGGCCACGACATGCCGGCGATCATCGTCGAGGAACCCGAGGTGTTCCTGCACCCCGCCGCGCAGGAGATGCTGCGCGACGAACTCCTCGAGGTCGGGGTCGCGGCCGACGCCCCGGTGGTGCTCACCACCGAGTCGCCCTTCGTGGTCCCGCGCGCCGCCGACGCCAACGTGATCGCCGTCGCGCGCGACGCGTCCGGACACACGGCGGTGGTCGGGCAGGCGGCCGGCGACCAACCGCAGGCGACCCTGCTCGGCGGGCTGTTCCGGGACGACGGCATCGCGGCAGTCCTGGACCGCACGGCAGGGATCCCGAACGGGACCACCGGTGTCGTGGTCGTGGAGGGCGGCACGGACGAGGCCTACCTCCAACTGGCCGCGCAGGTCCTGGGGCGCGAGGCCGAGCTGGAGCACGTCGTGGTCCATGCCGCCGGCGGGGCGCTCCCGGCGGCCTTGCACGCCATCATCCTGCGTGCCGAGACCACGGTCCCGGTGTTCGTGCTGCTCGACAACGACGACATGGGGCGGCGGGCGAAGGACACCCTCACCAGCCGGTTCGGCATGGACAACCGCCGTCAGGTCACCACCTACGCCGAGGTCATCGACGACCACCCCATGGGCGTCGAGGCCGAGGACATGTTCGACTGGCGTCTCGTCGAGCGCTTCGTCGCCGAGCAGGGCGACTCCTCGATCCGCGGGAAACGCATCCTGCGCGACGACGAGTGGCACTTCGACCTCACGTTGTCGGCCAAGTCGGCGTTCGTCGACTGGGTCACCCGCCACGCCACCCCCGGCGACCTGACGCGCTGGGGTGCCGTGCTCGACCTGCTGGCGGAACGGCTCAGCCAAGCAGGATGACGGGCAGCACGGCGGCTGCCGCCACCATCGTGACGAGCACGGCGAAGTACACGAGTCCCCGGACCAGGCCCGTCGAGACGTCCGCAGACGCGGCGTCACCCAGCCGATGCCGATTCCTGAAAGGCATGATCTCCCCTTGCCCCGAATCCCTTGCCCCGAGATTCCCGGGGCCACCGTAGGCAACGGCGAGCGTGAGCGCCAGAGCCAATTCGACGTGCGTGTCCGTCCCGTCGGGACAGGTGCGCGTGTGGCCGAGCGGTACCGTCGCATGTCATGGTCCTGACCTCCCGCCGTGTCGTCGCCCACCTCGCGCTCCTCGCGCTGACGGTGGGCCTCGTCGTGCTGGCAGCCGACGCCGCGTTCGCGGACGGGGCGGTCACGGTCCAGAACACCGAGGCGGGCGGGCGCTACACGCCCCAGGAGACCACGATCGCGGTCGGTGAGTCCGTGACCTGGACCTTCGAGGACGGCGGCCACTCGGTCACCGGTGACGCCTTCGACTCGCACCCCGGCTGTGAGGACCGCGACCTGTTCGGGGTGTCCGGCTGTGCCGCTCCGGGGGAGGTGTACGTCCGGGTGTTCGACCTCCCCGGCAGCTATCCCTACCAGTGCCGCATCCACGGGTCGGCCATGGCCGGCACGGTCGTCGTGAGGGACGGGCAGCCCTCCGAGACCCCGACAGAGCCGACGCCGACCCCCACGGAGCCGACCCCCACCGCGAGCCCGACGCCCGAACCCACGGAGCCCGAGCCGACCGAGCCCGAGCCCACCGAGCCGGAGCCGACCGAGACCGCGACGGAGCCCGAGCCCACCGAGCCCGAGCCCACCGAGCCCGAGCCGACGGCCACGGAGACGGCGGTGCCGACGCCCGTGCCGCAGCCGACGGAGCTCCCCTCCGTGCGCCCCATCCCGTCCACGACGACGCCAGAGCCGATCCCCGAGCCCACGTTCGAGGCGTTCCCGGACGTCGAGGGCTCGAACACCGACGACCCCGACGAGGACGACGACCTCGGTGGCGTGGCCGTCGGGGACGAGGGCGGCAGCGACGGAACCGGGGACCTGGTCCTGCGCGTGCTCGGCGGACTGGCCGTGGTCGGGACCGCCGGGACGTTCAGTCGCGTCGTGCTCTTCGGTGACCCTTGGCGCGCCTGAGGGTCGCCGTCCACATCCTTCGCTGCACCCCTTCTCGGGCCCCTTCTCCACAGCCCGGCCGATGCGCTCCGCGCGCTGTCACACCCCTGTCGTAGGGTCGCGGTTGTCGGAAGTCGAGATCGGCAGGTACCGTGCCCACGTCCCTCCGCGCCGAGTCCACACTCGGCGCCTTGCATGTCGGCACCTGTCGGCGCGCACGAGCGAGGACCGCACCCCTGCTTCCACCGGTGTCGCGCCGCGCGCACGACATGTCCGGGGAAGCCGCACACGACCACAGGAGGTGCCTGTGCGCCGCTATGAAATGATGGTCATTCTGACCGATCTCCTCGACGAGGAGGCTGCCCTTGCGCTGTTCGAACGCATCAAGGGCATTCTTGCCGACCAGTCTGCCGTCCTCGTGGACGAGGCCTGGTGGGGCAAGCGTGAGCTGATGCACGAGATCCTCAAGCGCACCCACGCCTGGTACGGCGTGCTCGACTTCGAGGCGGAGTACGAAGCCGTCGTCGAGACCGAGCGTCAACTGAAGATCAACGACGACGTCGTTCGCTTCAAGACGGTGCGCCCCGAGATCCGCGTGCGCCACTCGGCCTGACCTTCCCCGACACGTCCAGCACGACATCGAGCCACGTCGACAACGAAGGGGAGCCACGATGGCCTTCGAGAGCAACTACGTCACCATGATCGGAAACCTGACCGACGACCCCGAGCTTCGGTTCACGCCGAACGGGGCCGCGGTCTGCAACTTCCGCATCGCGTCCAACCGTCGCTTCAACGACCGGCAGGGCCAGCAACAGGAAGAGACGACCTTCATGGCCGTCAACGTCTGGCGCGACCTTGCCCAGAACGTCGCCGAGTCCCTGAAGAAGGGTGACCGCGCGATCGTCATCGGTCGGATCAAGGTCCGCTCGTACGAGGCGAACGACGGTTCGGGCACCCGATGGGTGACGGAGATCGAAGCCGACGAGGTCAGCCCCTCGCTGCGATGGGCACGCGCAACCGTCAGCAAGACGTCCGGCAACACGGGCGGCGGCGGTGGCGGTGGCGGCATGGGAGGCGGTTCCAACACCCCGCCGCCCCCGGCCGACGACGACGTGCCGTTCTGATCATCACCTGGGACACGCAGTCGCTGCGGCGCACGGTCCCCACAGGAGTTCCACATGCCACCGAAGACCAAGAAGCGTCGGCCGTCCAAGCCGAAGCCATGCCAGCTGTGCCAGCAGGGCATTGAGTACATCGACTACAAGGACCTGAGCCTGCTCAAGCCGTTCCTCAACGAACGCGCGAAGATCAAGGCTCGCCGGACCAGCGGGAACTGCGCCAAGCACCAGGCCCGCGTGTCCGAGGCCATCAAGAACGCACGGGAGATGGCACTCATCCCGTACATGAACCGCTGAGGAGGGCGTCATGAAGGTCATCCTCAAGCAGGAAGTCGACAACCTCGGCCTGGCCGGTGACGTCGTCGACGTCGCCGACGGCTACGGCCGCAACTTCCTCATCCCCCGTGGCATGGCGATCCTCGCCAGCAAGGGCGCGATGAAGGAAGCCCAGACGCTCCTCCGGGCCCGCAAGGTCAAGGAGGCGCAGACGCTCGACCAGGCAGAAGCCGTGCGCGAGACCCTCGAGTCCCGGCCGCTGCAGATCAAGGTCCGCGTCGACGAGCGTGGTCACCTGTACGGGTCCGTCGGCGTCGCCGACGTGCATCGTGTGCTGCGTGAGCGTGGTCACCAGATCGAGAAGAAGCGCATCGACCTGCGCGGCTCGATCAAGGAGATCGGTACCTACGAGGTCCCGGTCCAGGTGCACCCGCAGGTGCTCGCCAACGTCGAGATCGAGGTCGTGGACGAGGAAGGTCTCGTCATCGCCGGCCAGATCGCCGAGCCCGAGGTCCCGCCGCTGCCCGGCGAGGTCGTCGAGGACGCCCCCGCCGACGCCACCGACGCCGTCGAGGCGACGGAGGAGGACCTGTCGGTCGAGGCCCTGGTCGAACAGGCCATCGAGGCTGCCGAGAAGTTCGAGGCCGAGGCTGCTGAAGCCGAGGCCGCAGAGGCCGACGACGCCGAGGCGTCCGACGCAGGCGACGACGAGCCCACCGAGGGCTGAGCGGGGAGGGCGTCCACGTGGCCGACGACGGCTTTGACGTGGTAGGCGAACGTCCCCCGCCGCCAGACCAGGCACCACCACCGACCTCCGCCCCCAACGGGCAGGGCTCACGCGGTTTCGACCGCGTGCCGCCCCATTCGTTGGAGGCGGAGGTCTCGGTGTTGGGCGCCTGCATGCTCAGCAACACGGCGGCCGTCGAGGTCGCCGAGATCCTCCACCCCGAGGACTTCTATCGCTCGGCACACCGCGTCGTCTTCGAGGCGATCCGTGAACTGATGGAGCGCAGCGAGCCGATCGACCCGGTGACGGTGCTCGACCACCTCGCCAGCACGGGGCGGCTCGACCAGGTCGGTGGTGCTGCCGCCGTCCACGAGCTCGTGTCCACGACGCCCACCGCGGCCAACGGGGCGCACTACGCCCGCATCGTGCACGACCGCGCCCTGCTGCGACGCCTGATCGAGGCCGGGACCGACATCGTCGCGCTCGGCTACGAGCCCACCGACGACCCGATCGCGACGGTCTCCGAGGCCGAGTCGATCATGTTCGCCGTCGCCGAACAGGGCACCACCGGCGAGGCCACGGCCCTCAAGGACCTCCTCAACGAGTCCTTCATGGCGATCGAGGAGCGCGCCGAACGGGGCGACGACGTCATCGGCCTGCCGACCGGGTTCAACGAGCTCGACGCCATGACCGCCGGGTTGCAGCCCGAGAACCTCGTCATCCTCGCGGCGCGCCCGGCGATGGGCAAGAGCTCGCTCGCGATGTCGCTGGTGCACTACGTGACCGCGGAACTCCACGAACCGGCGGTCCTGTTCAGCCTGGAGATGTCCAAGAGCGAGATCGTGCAGCGCCTCCTGGCGTCCGAGGCGATGATCGACTCGTCGCGCCTCAAGACGGGGCGCCTCGAGGACCACGACTGGCGCAAGCTCGGCGAGGCGCTCGGCAAGCTCGCCGACGCCCCGCTGTTCATCGACGACACGCCGGCGATCAACCTCATGGAGATCATGAGCAAGTGCCGACGCCTCAAGCAGCGGCACGGCCTGAGCCTCGTGATCGTCGACTACCTGCAGCTGATGCAGGGCCACCGGCGCACCGACAACCGCCAGGAGGAGGTCGCGCACATCTCGCGTGGCCTCAAGATGCTGGCCAAGGAACTGAAGGTCCCGGTCATCGCGCTGTCGCAGCTGTCGCGCCAGCCCGAGTCCCGGACCGACAAGCGCCCGATGCTGGCCGATCTGCGCGAGAGTGGATGCCTGACCCGGGACATGCGTCTGTTCCGGGCGGACACCGGCCAGCCCGTGACCTTCGGTGAACTCCTGGACTCCGGGGCGCAGGACGTGCCGGTGTGGGCCACCGACGAGCAGGGCAGGCTCGTGCAGGCACGCCTCACCCGTGCGTTCCCGTCGGGCGTGAAGGCCACCTACCGCGTGCGGCTCCGGTCGGGGGCGACCGTTGACGCATCCGGCAACCATCCGTTCCGGACGCTCGATGGATGGACCGCCCTGGACGACCTGTCCGTCGGCTCACGAGTTGCCACGGCACGGGTGCTGCCCGCTCCAACCCAGCCGACCCCGATGGACCCCGATGAGGTCGTGCTGCTTGCGCACCTCATCGGTGAGGGCACCATCCTGCGACGCCAGCCCGTCCACTACACGTCCGCCGACGAGCAGAACCTGCGCGCCGTCGAGGAGGCCGCCCGCCGCCGGTTCGGGATCACGGCTCGTCGCGATGCAGACGGTCGGTCGGCGGCGACGACCCAGTTGCACCTCCCCTCCCCACACCGCCTGACGCACGGCGTCCGGAACCCGATCGCCGAATGGCTGGACGGCCTCGGGCTCTGGGATCGGCGCGCGTGGCAGAAGCACATCCCGGCGGAGGTCTTCGGGCTGCCGGATGACCAGCTCCGCCTCTTCCTGCGGCACCTGTTCGCGACGGACGGTTCGGTGACGGTCCGAGTCCCGGCTGGTCGCAGCAACCCCCAGTGCCGGCTGTACTACGCAACGGCCAGCCTCGCTCTTGCCCAGGACCTGCGGCTGCTGCTCCTGCGCCTCGGATTCCGGGGTCGTCTGCGCACCATCGCGGCACGAGACGGGGGTCGGCCCCAGCACACTGTCGACATCTCTGGGGTGGCCCAGCAGGTTGCCTTCCTCCGCGAGGTCGGGTTCCACGGCGAGCGGGGCGAGCGCGTGGCCGAGATCCTGCCCTTGTTGGAGGCCATCACGCCGTCAACCAACGTCGACACGGTGCCCCGCGAGGTGTGGACCTCGGTGCGGGAGGCCCGGACCGAACGGGGGATGACGGAACGCGAGTTCCAGGCGCAACTCGGGAATGCGTACTGCGGCACGACGCTCTACAAGGCGGCGCCGTCGCGTGAGCGCCTCGGGCGGGCGGCCGCGATCGTCGAGGACGAACGCCTGGCCCGCCTCGCGAGCAACGACCTGTTCTGGGACGAGATCGAAGCGATCGAGCCCTTGGGCGACCGGGAGGTCTTCGACGCCACGGTCGCGGGGGTGCACAACTTCGTCTGTGAGGGCCTGGTGCTGCACAACTCGATCGAGCAGGATGCGGACATCGTCGCGTTCATCTACCGCGACGAGGTCTACAACGAGGACTCGCCCGACCGCGGCATCGCCGAGCTGATCGTGTCCAAGCACCGCAACGGTCGCACGGGCGTCGTGCGCCTGGCCTTCCTCGGGCACGTCACCAAGTTCGCGAACCTCGCGCGTGGGGGTGGCGGCTTCGACGGCGGTCCGCCGGCCCCGCCCCCGACCGAGGCGCCCCCGATCTGATGTGAGGGCGCGGTGGGGCGGTGGGTGCGCGCACGGTCCCGTCGAAGTGTCCAGAGCGCCCGAATCCGCACGGATCGGTCGCGGCGTGCGATGATGCCCGTTCTCCCATCGACCGGAAATCGCACGGGGGGCTTCGTTTCGCATGCTCGAACTGACCCGCTTGCACAAACGTTACGGCGACGTGGCGGCCCTGGACGGCCTGTCCCTGGACGCGCGCCCCGGGCGACTGCTTGGCTTCCTCGGCCCCAACGGGGCGGGGAAGACCACCACGATGCGTGCCGTATTCGGCCTCGTCGGCCTCGACCACGGCACGGTCCGGTGGCAGGACCGCCAGGTGAGCCAGGAGGACATGCTCCGCTTCGGGTACATGCCGGAGCAACGCGGCCTGTACCCGCGCATGGCCGCCGGGGCGCAGCTGGCCTACCTCGCTCGACTCCACGGCATGACGGCCGCCGAGGCGGCGACGGCGGCGGACCTCTGGCTGGATCGCATGGGCCTGGCCGACCGCGGTGGTGACCCGGTCAATGCGCTGTCGCACGGCAACCAACAGCGGGTCCAGTTGGCGGCCGCACTCGTGCACGAACCCGACCTGCTGGTGCTCGACGAGCCGTTCAACGGGCTGGACCCGCTCGGCGTCGCCGCCATGAGCGACGTGCTCCGCGACCGCGCCGCCCACGGTGCCACGGTCGTCTTCTCGAGCCACCAGCTCGACCTGGTCGAAGCCCTGTGCGACGACGTCCTGATCATCGCCTCCGGCCGTGAGGTCATCTCCGGGTCCCTGGACGAGGTGCGTGCCTCCACCCGCCACCACCGGGTCGAGGTGCGGCTGGCGGGGGGCATGCCGCCCACGGCGCCCGCCGGTGTCGACGCGGTCGGCAACCGCGACGGGCTCGTGACGTGGCGTGTCCCGGCCGATGCGGACCCCGCAGCCCTGCTCGCCACCGTCAGCGCGCAGGGTCAGGTCGAGCGCTTCGCGTTCGAGCCGCCCACGCTGTCCGAGATCTTCCGCGAGGTCGTCGGCATCACGATCGACGTGTCGGACGAGCCGCACGCCGTCGAGGACCACGGGGTGTGCGTGTGAGCACCGTCGACATCATCCGCCTCGTGGCGGCCCGCGAGATCCACGACCGCCTCCGGAACAGGGGCTTCCTCATCGGCACGGCGGTGACGCTGGTGGTCATGGTCGCCGTCGTGATCGGACCGTCCCTGTTGTCCGACGACGACCCCGCATCGTTCGACCTCGGCATCGTGGGGGCCCTCGATCCGCTGTTCGAGCAGGCGGTCGTCTCTGCGGCGGAGGCGCAGGACGCCGACCTTGCCCTGCGATCCGTCGCCGACCGCGGGGCCGCCGAGCAACTCGTCGAGGACGGTGACGTCGATGCCGTCCTCATGGACACGCACACGCTGCTCGTGGTCGACGAGGTCGACGGTGTCCTCCGCACCATCGTCGAGCAGGGTCGGCAACAGGCCGCGCTCCTCGGCGGGCTCGCGGATGCCGGGGTGGACCTCGCCGACGCCGACCAGTTGCTGGCGGGTCGTCCGCCCGTCGAGGTGCTCACGACCGCCGGTGGGACGGAGGACGACGTCCAACGGGACCAGGGCCTGGCGGTCCTCGCCACGATCCTGCTGTTCCTGATCATCCAGATCAACGGCAGCAGCCTGCTGACCGGAACCATCGAGGAGAAGTCCTCACGCGTCGTCGAGGTGCTGCTCGGCAGCGTGCGGCCGTGGCAGCTGCTGAGCGGCAAGCTGTCGGGGATCATGCTCCTGGCGATGGCGCAGCTGGCCCTGTTCGTCGGGGTCACGCTGGGCGCGAACGCGGCGGTGGGGGCGTTCGAGGTCCCGACGGCCACGGCCGGTGCGCTCGGTGTCGGGCTCGTGATGTTCGTGCTCGGCTTCGCCTTCTACTCGTCGCTCTACGCCGTCGCGGGCTCCATGGCAACGTCCATGGAGGACGCGCAGGGCACGGCCGGTCCGCTCAGCTTCCTCAGCGTCGGTGCCTACATGGGCACGCTGGTCGGGGTGGTCCCGAACCCCGACTCGGTCTTCGCGACGGTGCTGTCCTACCTGCCCCCGACCGCGCCGTTCGCGGTGCCTGCGCGCGTTGCGGTCGGGGCCATGTCCCCGTTGGCGGTCGCCGGTGCGGCGGTCGTGACGGCCGTGGCCGCCGTGCTGGCCGTGCGACTGGCCGGGCGGCTGTACTCGGCGGCCATCCTCAGCGGCGGCAAGCTGTCGTGGCGCGGGGTGCTGCAGGCGGAACCCGTCCGCTGACTGGCCAGTCGTCAGTGGGCGGCGGTCGCCGGGTCCTCGCAGTCGTGGCACTCGAACTCGAGCGTCGAGTGCCCCACCCCGAACCGGTCGAGCAGCATCGCGCGGATCCGTTCGCCCCGCTCCTGGGCCTCGTGCAGGTCGATGCCCTGCGTCATGACCACGTGCGCCGACATCGCGGGCAGGTCGGACGACACGCTCCACAGGTGCAGGTGGTGCACCCCCTCGACGCCGTCCATGGCCGCGACGGCGGCCTCGACCTCG
>JBFJMP010000042.1:0-11176 GCA_041633895.1 Nitriliruptoraceae bacterium | reverse complement strand
GCGCTCGAGACGTGGGGTGTCGAGGTGGTGGACGATCTGGACGAGGCGCTCGTCGGGGCGGATGTCGTGTACCTCCTCCGCGTCCAGCGCGAACGGATGAACCGCGCGTTCTTCCCGTCCACCCGTGAGTACTCCCGACTGTGGGGCATGGACTCCGAACGCCTCGCACGCCTGCCCGACCACAGCATCGTGATGCTCCCGGGCCCGATGAACCGTGGCGTCGAGATCACGGCGGACGTCGCGGACTCGCCGCGCGCGTTGATGACCGAACAGGTGGCCAACGGGGTTCCCATCCGGATGGCCTGCCTCTACCTGCTGCTGTCCAGTCGTTCGAACGACGAGGTGTCCGCATGACCCAGATCCTGCTCCGTGCCGGACGGGTGCTCGACCCGGCCAGCGGCACCGACCAGATCGCGGACGTCCGCATCGCCGACGGCGTCGTGGCCGAGGTCGGCACCGACCTGGACGCCGGCTCCGCCGAGGTCGTCGACTGCGCGGGCCTGTGGGTCACGCCGGGATTCGTCGACCTCCACGTCCACTTCCGCGAGCCCGGGTTCGAGGACGCCGAGGACGTGGCGACGGGTTCCGCCGCTGCGGCCGCGGGCGGCTACACGGCCGTGTGTCCCATGGCGAACACGGACCCGGTGTGCGACTCCGCGGCGGTGGCCGAGATGGTGTGGCGACGTGGCCGCGAGGTCGGTCTCGTCGACGTGCACCCCGTCGGGGCGATCACGAAGGGCCTGGAGGGCCGCGAGCTGGCCGAGCTCGGCGAACTGCACGCCTCGGCAGCCCAGGTCCGAATGTTCTCGGACGACGGCAAGCCGGTCGCCGATGCCCTGATCATGCGGCGGGCGCTGCAGTACGCGCGCCGCTTCGACGCGGTGATCTGCAACCACTCCGAGGATCCCGACCTCACGGCCGACGCCCAGATGAACGAGGGCGCCATGTCGTCCGTCCTCGGGCTCCCCGGCTGGCCCCACGAGGCCGAGGAGATCATGATCGCCCGCGACCTGATCCTGGCGGCTGGCACGGGCACCCGCCTGCACGTGCCACACGTGTCCACGCGCGGGAGCATCGAACTGATCCGTGCGGCGAAGCAGCGAGGCGTGCGGGTGACCGCCGAGGTGACGCCACACCACCTCAGCCTCGACGACGCGCACGTGGCCCACTACGACCCGGTGTTCAAGGTCAACCCACCCCTGCGCACGGACGCCGACATCGCGGCCGTGCGCGCCGCACTGGCCGACGGGACCATCGACTGCGTCGCGACGGACCACGCCCCGCACGCGGCCGAGTCCAAGGACCAGGAGTGGGACGTCGCCCCGTGCGGGATGCTCGGCCTCGAGACCGCCTTCGCCGTCGTGGTGACCGAACTCGTGGCTGCCGCTGACGGTGGCCACGCCGCCGAGAGCCACGCCGACGGGGACGGCATGACGCTGCTGGCCGCGGTCGACCGCTTCACGCGCGGCCCGGCCGGCGTCCTGCGGTTCGAGGACCAGGGTCGGATCGCGGCCGGTGCCGCCGCGAACCTGGCCGTCGTGGACCCCGACGCCGTCTGGACCGTGGACGCCCACCGGCTACGTTCGCGGTCACGCAACACGCCCTTCGAGGGCCGCACGCTGCACTCCCGGCCGGTCCACACGATGCGGCACGGACGGTTCACGTTCCGAGACGGCGAGGTGCAGTGGTGACCAAGGCAGACGCTCCTGACGCACTCCTCGTGCTGGAGGACGGCACCGCGTTCCGCGGGTCCGGCTTCGGCGCGACCGGCACGGTCTTCGGCGAGGCGGTGTTCAACACCGGCATGGCCGGCTACCAGGAGGTCCTGACGGACCCCTCGTACCGCCGCCAGATCGTCGCGATGACGGCGCCCCACATCGGCAACTACGGCCTCAATGCCGCCGACGCCGAGTCGGACGCCATCCAGGTCGCGGGCTTCGTCGTCCGCGAGGCGGCGCGACGCTCGTCGTCCTGGCGGTCCGAGGCCGAACTCGGCGAGTCGCTGGACGAGGCCGGCGTCGTCGGCATCGACGGCATCGACACGCGCGCCCTGACGCGTCACCTGCGCGACCGCGGGGCGATGCGTGCCGGTCTGTCGACCGAGGTGCTCGACGTCGACGCCCTGCTCGCACAGGTGCTCGAGACGTCGGGCATGGCCGGCGCCGACCTGGCGCGTGAGGTCACGACGGCCAGCCCCTACGTCGTCCCGGCGACGGGGGAGCGTCGCTTCCGGGTCGCGGCGCTCGACTTCGGGATCAAGCGCAACATGACGCGGTTGCTCGCCGACCAGGGCTGCGAGGTCCACGTCCTGCCAGCGTCGACGTCGGCCGACGACGTGCTCGCGCTCGAGCCCGACGGCGTGTTCCTGTCGAACGGCCCGGGTGACCCGGCGGCGGTGACCTACGGCATCGAGACGACGCGCGCCCTGCTGGGCCAGGTCCCCACGTTCGGGATCTGCCTCGGCTCGCAGCTGCTCGGCCACGCCCTGGGCGCCGAGACGACGAAGCTGGTCTTCGGCCACCGCGGCGTGAACCAGCCGGTGCTTCGGCGCGAGGACGGCGTGGTCGAGATCACGTCGCACAACCACGGCTTCGCGGTCGTCGCCGAGTCGCTGGGGGAGCGCACGGGTGAGCTGGTCTTCGCGACCCCGGACCACGGCAGCGTCGAGGTCAGCCACATCAGCCTCAACGACGACACCTGCGAGGGCCTCGTCTGCCACGACCTCCCGGCGTTCTCGGTGCAGTACCACCCGGAGGCGGCGCCCGGTCCGCACGACGCGCGCTACCTCTTCGACCGGTTCACGGACCTGATGGGCAGGGCTCCGCGTACGGTTGGTGGGCAGGCATGACCGGTCGCGACGGCCACCGGAGCGGCATCCGGAGTTGGGGGACATGACATGAGTGAGATCCGCAGCGAAGGCGGCAACGCCGCCGTACGCACCCAGGCGATCCAGGTCCGCATCCACACGCGTGGGGGCGCGGAGGTCGTCGGGTTCGCACACGTGAAGCCCGGTGCGTACCAGCGCCGGGTCTCGGACCTGCTGAACCTCGGCAAGGTCAAGTACGTCCCGATCACCGACGCCGAGTACACGGTGCCGGGACGCGACACGATCCAGACCGGATGCGTCCTGATCAACATCGACGACGTCGTGCTCATGGACGTCGGCAACGAGGACGTCGGGCACGTCGACTGACCGCTGCCCACCGCACACACCAACACCACACCGTCTCCCGTCCCAACGACAAGCGAGCCTGCACGCATGCCACGCCGTGACGACCTGACCTCGGTCCTCGTCCTGGGTTCCGGGCCGATCGTGATCGGTCAGGCCTGTGAGTTCGACTACTCGGGCACACAGGCCTGCAAGGTGCTTCGCGAGGAGGGCCTGCGGGTCATCCTCGTGAACTCCAACCCCGCGACGATCATGACGGACCCGGACTTCGCGGACGCGACCTACGTCGAGCCCCTGACGGTGGCGTCGGTGACCCGCATCATCGAACAGGAGCGCCCTGACGCCGTGCTCCCGACGCTGGGTGGCCAGACCGCGTTGAACCTCGCGGTGGAACTGCACGAGGCGGGGGTGTTCGAGCAGTACGGCGTGATCACGCTGGGCGCCGACCTCGAGGCCATCCAGACCGCCGAGGATCGTCTCCGCTTCAAGGACGCGATGACCGAGATCGGTCTCGAGTCGCCGGCCTCGACCTACGCGAGGTCCGAGGCCGACGCCTTCCGCGCAGCCGACGAGTACGGCTATCCGGTCGTGCTGCGGCCGTCGTTCACGCTCGGCGGCAAGGGCGGCGGCATCGCGTACGACGCGGACCAGTTGCGCGAGATGATCCGCCAGGGCCTGCACGACTCGCCGGTCCACGAGGTGCTCGTCGAGGAGTCCGTGCTCGGCTGGAAGGAGTACGAACTCGAGGTCATGCGGGACCGCAACGACAACTGCGTGGTCATCTGCTCCATCGAGAACATCGACGCGATGGGCGTGCACACGGGCGACTCGGTGACCGTGGCGCCGGCGATGACCCTGTCGGACCCCGAGTACCAGCAGATGCGCGACGCGTCGTTCGCGGTGCTCCGGCGCATCGGCGTCGAGACCGGCGGCTCGAACGTCCAGTTCGCGGTCGACCCGAAGACCGGCCGCCAACTCGTGATCGAGATGAACCCGCGCGTGTCGCGGTCGTCCGCCCTGGCGTCCAAGGCCACCGGCTTCCCGATCGCGAAGATCGCCGCCCGACTGGCGATCGGCTACACGCTGGACGAGATCGCGAACGACATCACGCGCGAGACGAAGGCGGCCTTCGAACCCAGCATCGACTACGTCGTCACCAAGATCCCGCGGTTCGCGTTCGAGAAGTTCCGCGGCACCGACGACACCCTGACCACGAAGATGAAGTCGGTTGGTGAGGTGATGGCCTTCGGCCGCACCTTCAAGGAGTCGTTCAACAAGGGCATGCGTGCGCTCGAGGACGGCCAGATCGGCTTCGGTGCGGGCGGTCCCCTCGAGATCGACGACGACGAGCTGACGGAGCGGCTGACACGACCGACCTCGACGCGCCTGCTGGCCGTTGACGAGGCGCTGACCCGCGGCTGGGGCATCGAGCGGGTGAGCGAGCTGACCGGCTTCGACCCGTGGTTCGTCGACCAGATGCTCCAGCTGGTCGAACGCCGCAAGCAGCTGCGCGGGTGCGAGCACCTGTCGGCCGTGCCCGACGACCTGCTCCGCGACGCCAAGCGCGACGGCTTCTCGGACGCCCACATCGCGAAGATCCTGCGCACGTCCGAGGACGAGGTCCGCGCACGCCGCCACGAACGTGACATCCGTCCGGTGTTCAAGACCGTGGACACCTGTGCGGCCGAGTTCGAGGCATACACGCCGTACCACTACTCGACGTACGAGGCCGAGGACGAGGTCCGCGAGTCGGACCGTCCCAAGGTCATGGTCCTCGGGTCCGGACCGAACCGCATCGGCCAGGGCGTCGAGTTCGACTACTGCTGCGTGCACGCCGTCTTCGCCATGAAGGACGCCGGGTACGAGACCATCATGGTCAACTGCAACCCCGAGACGGTGTCGACGGACTACGACACCGCCGACCGCCTCTACTTCGAACCGCTGACGTTCGAGGACGTGCTCGAGGTCATCCACCGCGAGAAGCCCGTCGGAGTCGTCGTCCAGATGGGCGGCCAGACGCCGCTGAAGCTCGCCCAACGCCTGAAGGACGCGGGCGTGACCGTGCTGGGCACCTCACCCGAGGCCATCGACGCGGCCGAGGACCGGGGCCGCTTCGGTGCGCTCATGCAGGAACTCGGCCTCGCGATGCCCGAGGGTGGGCTCGCTCGTTCGCCCGAGGAGGCACGCGAGATCGCGACCCGCATCGGCTACCCGGTGCTGGTCCGCCCGTCGTACGTGCTCGGCGGGCGCGCCATGGAGATCGTGTACGACGCGGCGGGCCTCGACACCTACCTCGCAACGGCCCTGTCCTCACCGGAGCTCGCCGACGAGCGCACCGGCGCCGTGTCGATCCTCGTCGACCGGTTCCTGGAAGGTGCGATCGAGGTCGACGTGGATGCCGTCTACGACGGCGAGGACCTGTTCGTCGGCGGCGTCCTCGAGCACATCGAGGAGGCGGGCGTCCACTCCGGCGACTCGGCCTGCACGCTGCCGCCGATCACGCTGTCGCGCGGCATGGTGTCCGAGATCCGTGAGTTCACACGCGGCATCGCCGCGGGTCTGGGCGTGCGCGGCCTGGTGAACGTCCAGTTCGCCGTCAAGGACGACGTCGTCTACTGCATCGAGGCGAACCCGCGGGCGTCGCGCACGGTGCCGTTCGTCTCCAAGACGACGGGCGTGCCGCTCGCCAAGGTCGCGGCGCGCGTGATGGCCGGCGACACGTTGGCCAAGCTCCGCGTCCCGGATGCGGACGGGTACGCACTGGTCCCCGAGCACGACATGGTCGACGGCCCACGCCTGCCGCACATCGCGGTGAAGGAGGCGGTGCTCCCCTTCGACCGCTTCCCGGGGGTGGACTCACTGCTCGGCCCCGAGATGCGCTCGACCGGCGAGGTCATGGGCATCGATGCGTCGTTCGGCGCGGCCTTCGCGAAGTCCCAGGCAGGCACCGGTTCGATGGTGCTGCCGTCGACGGGCGCGGTGTTCGTGTCCGTCGCCAACCGCGACAAGCGGGCGATCGTGTTCCCGGCCAAGCGACTGGTCGACCTCGGATTCGACCTCGTCGCCACCGAGGGCACCGCCGACCTGCTGCATCGGGCCGGCATCGAGGCCGAGGTCGTGGCCAAGCTGTCCACGGGCGACCGTGAACTGCTCGAGATGCTCGAGACCGGTCGTGTTGGGCTGGTCCTCAACACGCCGTTCGGGCAGGGTGGTCGCGCCGACGGCTACGAGATCCGGCAGGCGGCCGTCAGCCACGGCGTGCCGTGCATCACGACGCTCGCCGGGATCCTTGCCGCGATCCAGGGCATCGAGGCGCTGGCCGAGGGCACGATGACGGCGACGTCGCTGCAGGAGTACCAACGACGGGTCGACGAACTGCGAGCGGGGTCGTCCACATGAGCGGTCGCATTGCCGAAGGGCGTGCGGAGGGACCCGTGCGGTCGGTCTGCGAGATCATCTCCCGCCGCCGCTCCGGTGCCTACTGGTCCCTGACGTTCTCAGCGCCCGAGATCGCCCAGCGGGCCCTGCCCGGCCAGTTCGTCGAGATCGCAGTCGGCGCGCCGGGCACGCTGTTGCGGCGGCCGTTCTCGATCGCCCGAGTGACGAGCCAGGGGCCCACGGGCGGCACCGTCGAGGTCGTCTTCGACGCCCACGGCCCCGGCACCGAATGGCTGACCACGGTGCCCGAGCACGGGACGGTCGACGTCGTCGGGCCACTCGGGTCGAGTTTCCCGACTCCGAACCGTCCGATGACCTGCCTGCTCATCGGCGGCGGGTACGGCGTCGCCCCGATGTTCTTCCTGTGCGACGTGCTGACCAAGGCCGGCATGCGCGTCGACATGATCGTCGGTGCGGCGGATGCCGACCGCATCCACGACGCCATCACCGCCAAGCGCTCCGCGTCCACCGTGACGTTCACCACCGAGGACGGGTCGATGGGCGAGACGGGGCGCGTCACCGACGTCATGCGCGACGTCCTCGACCGGACGAAGGCGGGTGTGGTCTACGCCTGCGGGCCCAACCCGATGCTCGCGGCGGTCTCGGCGATCGCGGCCGAACGTGACCTGCCGTGCCAGGTGGCGGTCGAGGAGCACATGGCCTGCGGCGTCGGCGTGTGCTGGACCTGCGTGATGCCGATCCGTGCCAAGGACGGGACCGTCCGGATGAAGCGATCCTGCATCGACGGGCCCGTGTTCACCGGACGCCGGATCGCGTGGGACCAGACGCGCTGGGGGGCATCGGCATGACGCGCGCCACCCCGACCCCGATCCCCGAGGCCCAGGTCGACCTGTCGGTGACCCTCGGGTCGGTGACGTTCGCGAACCCGATCACGACCGCCTCCGGCTGCTTCGCCAGTGGCGCCGAGATCGACCGGTTCTTCGACATCGGTGACCTCGGCGCCGTCGTCGTGAAGTCCGTCACGCCGGAACCCCGTGAGGGCCTGCCGACGCCGCGCATGACCGAGACGCCGTCGGGGATGCTCAACGCCATCGGCCTGCAGAACCCCGGCATCGATGCATGGCTGGCCCGTGACCTGCCGTTCCTGCGAGACCGTGGGGCGCGGGTCATCCTGTCCATTGCCGGCAAGTCGGTCGAGGAGTTCGCGCTGCTGGCCTCCAAGGTGTCCCAGACGCGGGGCATCGACGCGGTCGAGGTCAACCTGTCGTGCCCGAACGTCGCCCACCGCGGGCTCGTGTTCGCCTGCTCGACGGGGCCCTCCGCAGACGTGATCCGCGCGGTGCGCAACCACCTGCCGCGCATGCCGATCATGGCGAAGCTGACCCCCGACGTCACCGACATCACCGCGATCGGCCGTGCGGTCATCGAGGCCGGTGCCACGGGCATCAGCGCCATCAACACCACGTTGGGCATGGCCATCGACGCCGACACGGGACGTCCGAAGATCGCGAACACCTTCGGCGGCCTGTCCGGCCCGGCGATCCGGCCGATGGCGGTGCGGGCCGTCCACCAGTTGCACACGACCCTCGGCCCCGAGGTCCCCATCATCGGCATGGGTGGCGTGCGCACCGTCGAGGACACCGTCGAGATGATCCGCGCCGGGGCGTCGATGGTCGCGATCGGCACGGCGACCTTCGCCGACCCGTTCGCGTCCCACCGCCTCATCGGTGGTCTGCGCCGGTGGATGGCGGACCGGGGCCACGCAAGCCTCCAGGACCTCCGGGGAAGGGTCACACCATGGTGAACGCCCATGAACGCATCATCGTCGCGCTCGACGTCCCGACGCTCGACCAGGCCGAGGAGCTGGCGTCAGCCCTCGCGCCCCACGTGGGCTGGTTCAAGGTCGGCCTCGAACTGTTCAGCGCCCACGGGCCGGAGGCCGTCCAGCGGATCCGTCGCCACGGGCCGGTGTTCCTCGACCTGAAGCTGCACGACATCCCCACCACGGTCGAGCGGGCCGCGGCGCGCCTGGCGAACCTCGGCGTCGGCCTCCTGACCGTGCACGCCGCCGGCGGCACGGACATGGTCGCCGGCGCGGTCGCCGGGTTCGGCGACGGGGGCCGCATCCTGGCGGTCACGATGCTCACGTCGCTGTCCGAGGACGATGCGCGTGCGGTCGGCATGCCCAGCGCGTCCGGGCACGTGCCCACGCTTGCCGCGCTCGCCACGTCGGCGGGGGCACCGGGCCTGGTGTGTTCGCCGCAGGAGGTCACGGCCGTCCGCGAGGTCGTGGGTCCCGATGTGCTGCTCGTCACCCCGGGCATCCGCCCGACCGGGTCCAGCGCCGACGACCAGTCGCGCGCCGCGACGCCGGCATCCGCGCTGGCCGCCGGCTCGGACCTGTTGGTCATCGGCCGGCCGATCACACGCGCCGACGACCCGGTCGCGGCCGCCGATGCGATCACCTCGGAACTGCTGACCGTCTGACGGCGGCGCCGGTGTTGCCTCAGGCGCCCCACTGGTCCCGGTACGCCGCGATGCGGTCGAGGTCGTCCGGGCCGATCACGCGCCGGCCGTCGACGTCGTGGTCCCGCAGGTGGGCGACGACCGCGTCGATGTCGGTGATCGCCGTCGTCGTCATGCCGTAGGTCTCGGCGACCTCGTCGAGGGCGTTGCGGTCCCCGGTGCCGCGTTCGCGACGGTCCACGGACACGACGAGCCCACGCACGTCCACGTCCGCGGCCGCACGCAGGATGGGCACGGTCTCGCGGATGGACGTCCCCGCGGTCGTCACGTCCTCGACGATCACGACCCGGTCGCCGTCGGCGACGGGATGGCCGACGAGCACGCCGCCCTCGCCGTGGTCCTTGGCCTCCTTGCGGTTGAAGCAGAAGCCGACGTCACGTCCGTGACGGGAGGACAGGGCCATGGCCGTGGTCACGACCAACGGGATGCCCTTGTAGGCGGGGCCGAACAGCACGTCGACCTCGTCGCCGAACACCTCGACGATGCGGTCGGCGTAGGCCTCGCCGAGCGCCGCCACCTGCGCACCGGTCCGGATCCGGCCGAAGTTGAGGAAGTACGGCGTCGCACGTCCGGACTTCGTGACGAAGTCGCCGAACGTGAGCACGTCGGAGCGCACGAGGAAGTCGATGAAGCCAGCCGTGTCCACGGGGATGCCGATCAGAAGTAGTAGGGGAAGGCGTCCCAGTCGGGGTCACGCTTCTCGAGGAAGGCGTCGCGACCCTCTGCGGCCTCGTCGGTCATGTACGCCAGGCGCGTCGCCTCGCCGGCGAACACCTGCTGGCCGATGAGGCCGTCGTCGGTGAGGTTCATCGCGTACTTCAGCATGCGCTGGGCGGTGGGGGACTTGCCGCAGATCTTGGCGGCCCACTCCAACCCCACCCGTTCGAGGTCGGCGTGGTCGACGACGCGGTTGACCATGCCCATCCTGTGGGCGTCGTCGGCGGTGTAGTCCTCGCCGAGGAAGAAGATCTCGCGGGCGAACTTCTGGCCCACCTGCTTGGCGAGGTAGGCCGAGCCGAAGCCGCCGTCGAACGACGCGACATCGAGGTCGGTCTGCTTGAACCGGGCGTGCTCGCGCGACGCGATGGTCATGTCGCACACGACGTGCAGCGAGTGGCCACCGCCGGCGGCCCAGCCGGGCACCAGGCAGATGACCGGCTTGGGCATCATCCGGATGAGGCGTTGGACCTCGAGGATGTGCAGGCGCCCCGACCGCGCGGGGTCGATCGTCGCAGCGGTCTCGCCCTCGGCGTAGCGGTAGCCGTCGCGGCCGCGGATGCGCTGGTCGCCGCCGGAGCAGAACGCCCAGCCGCCGTCCCTGGGGGAGGGGCCGTTGCCGGTCAGCAGGACGCAGCCGACGTCGCCCGACATTCGCGCGTGGTCGAGGGCCCGGTACAGCTCGTCGACCGTGTGGGGGCGGAAGGCGTTGCGGATCTCGGGACGGTTGAAGGCGACCCGGACGGCTCCGGTGCTGCGGGCCCGGTGGTAGGTGACGTCCGTCAGGTCCTCGAAGCCGGGGACGGCGTCCCACGCCTCCGCGTCGAAGAGTTCAGAGACCATGGTCGCGCCTGTCTGTCGTGCCCGAGGGGGATCGGTCGGGCAGACTAGGCCGCCGCGTGCCGGGGTCGGCCCCCGGGGGACCGACGGGAGTGGGACGTGGACGAGTACCGCGCGACGAACCGGGCGAACTGGGACGACCGCGCCGCGGCGCATGCCGTGGCCCCGAGCTATCACGTCGACCGGCTGGTCGAGGACCCGGATGCCCTGAGTGAGGTCGTGGCCTTCGATGCCCCGTACCTCGGTGACGTGGCGGGACTGGACCTGCTGCACCTGCAGTGCCACATCGGGACGGACACGCTGTCGTGGGCGAAGCTGGGTGCACACGTCACCGGCCTCGACTTCTCGGCCGCGTCACTGGCCCAGGCCCGGGCGATCGCGGATCGGATGGGGGTGGCGGCCGAGTGGGTCGAGGCCGAGTTCTACGACGCCCCGGCCGCGCTGGGCGGTCGGCAGTTCGACGTGGTCTACACCGGCGTCGGCGCCCTGTGCTGGCTCCCGGACATCGCCGGGTGGGCCCGGGTC